>NZ_CDWWEW010000145.1:0-11981 GCF_977966315.1 Frankia sp. CeRuru1 | reverse complement strand
ACCCTGACGACCCGGTCGAGGGACGGCTCGGGGAGCGGGCCGGCACCGAATGGCACCGGAACCCGGGGGTGGGGCGTCCCAGTGCGCCTGTGGCCGAGTTCACCCGGACGCGCCCGGCCCGAACATGCCCTCCACCAGGCCCGGCACTAGCATCTGGGTGAGATGCACCATCGTCTCGACGATGCGTCGGGGCGCCCTAGCGCCCCCAGACATGACCTTTCCGGCCCATCGGCTGGGCCGATCCGGAGGAGCTTTCATTGCCGAAGGCACCAGCGGGCACGCTGTACCGCGGTCGAGAGGGTATGTGGTCCTGGGTGGCCCACCGGATCACCGGTGTCCTGGTCTTCTTCTTCCTCTTCGCCCACGTGCTCGACACCGCTCTCGTCCGGGTCTCCCCCACGTCGTACAACGAGGTGATCGAGGTCTACAAGAACCCGGTCGTCAACCTGCTCGAGGTCGGCCTGGTCGCGGCGGTGCTGTACCACGCCCTCAACGGCATCCGGATCATGTTGATCGACTTCTGGGAGTCCGGCCCGAGGTACCAGAAGCAGATGCTGTACGTCGAGCTCGTCATCTTCGTCGTGCTGCTGGTTCCGGCCGCCTCCCGAATGCTGCTGCACACCTTCGAGACGCTGTTCGGGAGCACGACCTGATGACGGCAACCGCTCCCCCCGGTGGCCCGGCGGGCCCGCGCGCGCCGGAACTCGTCGCGCCCCGCGCCCCCGGGCTCTCCCGCCGGCGGGGGAAGCCGGGCAGCGCCAAGGCGCGCACCAACTTCGAGCTCTACGCCTGGGTGTTCATGCGGGTCAGCGGCCTGCTGTTGTTCTTTCTGGTGCTCGGTCACCTGTTCATCATGAACATCCTCGACGGCGGTGTGCAGCGGGTGAACTTCGGGTTCGTCGCCGGCCGCTGGGCGTCACCGTTCTGGCGCACCTGGGACCTGGTGATGCTGCTCCTGGCGGAGCTGCACGGCACCAACGGCCTGCGCACGATCATCAACGACTACGCCGGGCGGCCCCAGACCCGGTTCTGGCTGAAGACGCTGCTCTATACCTCGGCGTTCCTGGTCGTCGCCCTCGGCACCCTGGTCATCTTCACCTTCGATCCCGATATCTGAACGCGCCGGTGATCTCGTGACCCCAGCATCGGACGGATGGAGGTAGGCGTGCAGGTCCACAGGTACGACGCAGTCATCGTCGGTGCGGGCGGAGCCGGCATGCGTGCCGCCATCGAGGCGGGCACCCGCTGCCGGACCGCCGTGCTCACCAAGCTCTATCCCACCCGCTCGCACACCGGCGCGGCGCAGGGCGGCATGTGTGCCGCCCTGGCCAACGTCGAGGAGGACAACTGGGAGTGGCACACCTTCGACACGATCAAGGGCGGTGACTACCTGGTCGACCAGGACGCCGCGGAGATCATGGCGAAGGAGGCCATCGACGCTGTCCTCGACCTGGAGAAGATGGGGCTGCCGTTCAACCGGACACCCGAGGGTCGCATCGACCAGCGCCGGTTCGGCGGCCATACCCGCGACCACGGCAAGGCCCCGGTGCGCCGCTCCTGCTACGCGGCGGACCGCACCGGGCACATGATCCTGCAGACGCTGTACCAGCAGTGCGTCAAGCACGACATCGAGTTCTTCAACGAGTTCTACGTCCTCGACCTGCTGCTGCAGGAGGGCGCGGCGGCCGGGGTGGTCGCCTACGAGCTGAAGACCGGGGAGATCCACGTCTTCCAGGCCAAGTCGGTGGTGTTCGCCACCGGCGGTTTCGGCAAGGTCTTCAAGGTCACCTCCAACGCGCACACGCTGACCGGTGACGGAATGGGTCTGGCGTTCCGGCGGGGCATCCCGCTGGAGGACATGGAGTTCTTCCAGTTTCATCCGACCGGCATCTGGAAGATGGGGATTCTGCTCACCGAGGGTGCCCGCGGCGAGGGCGGAATCCTACGCAACAAGGACGGCGAACGCTTCATGGAGCGCTACGCCCCGACCATCAAGGACCTTGCGCCACGCGACATGGTGGCTCGCGCCATCTACACCGAGATCCGTGCCGGCCGCGGCTGCGGCCCGGACGCCGACCACGTCTACCTCGACCTCACCCACCTGCCGCCGGAGCAGCTCGACGCGAAGCTGCCCGACATCACCGAGTTCGCCCGGACCTATCTCGGCATCGAACCGTACAACGACCCGATCCCGATCCAGCCGACGGCGCACTACGCGATGGGCGGCATCCCGACCAACGTGGACGCGCAGGTGCTCGCGGACAACGACACGGTCATGCCCGGTCTGTACGCGGCCGGCGAGGTGGCGTGTGTGTCCGTGCATGGCGCGAACCGGCTGGGCACCAACTCGCTGCTCGACATCAACGTATTCGGCCGGCGGGCCGGCATCGCCGCCGCCGAGTACGCGAACGCGACCGCACGGCACCCCGACCTCCCGGAGAACCCCGCGTCGTTCGTCGAGGACCTGCTCGGGCGCCTGCGCGCGGGCGCCGGAACCGAGAACGCGGCTGCGATCCGGCGCGAGCTGCAGGAGTCGATGGACGTCAACGCCTCGGTGTACCGGACGGAGGCGACGCTCAAGCAGGCGCTGAGCGACATCTCCGGCCTCAAGACGCGTTACCAGCGGGTGGGCGTGTCCGACCGGGGGCGTCGCTACAACACCGAACTACTCGAGGCGGTGGAGCTCGGCTTCCTGCTGGACCTCGCCGAGGTCCTGGTCGTCGGGGCGCTGGCCCGCAACGAGTCCCGCGGGGGCCACTCCCGTGAGGACTACCCGAACCGGGACGACGTCAACTTCATGCGCCACACGATGGCCTACCGCTCGGGGCCGCTGGTGGCCGCCTCGCCAGAGGCGGAGATCCGCCTAGACTACAAGCCGGTTGTCATGACCCGCTACCAGCCGATGGAGCGCAAGTACTGATGACAGTCACCCTCAAGATCCGTCGCTACGACCCGGAGACGGTCGACGAGGCGCACTGGGAGAGCTACCAGGTGCCGTTCGATCCGAGCGACCGGCTGCTCGACGCGATCATGTGGGTCAAGTGGAACCTCGACGGGACGCTCGCCTTCCGCCGGTCCTGCGCGCACGGGGTGTGCGGCTCGGATGCGATGCGGGTCAACGGCGCCAACCGCCTCGCCTGCAAGGTGCTGGTGAAGGACCTCGGCTCGGAGATCACTATCGAGCCGATCAAAGGTCTGCCGGTGGAGAAGGACCTCATCGTCGACATGGAACCGTTCTTCGACGCGTTCCGGGCGGTGAAGCCCTATCTGATCACTGACGACCACGAGCCGACCCGCGAGCGGCTGCAGTCCGCCGAGGACCGGGCCCGCTTCGACGACACGACCAAGTGCATCATGTGCGCGGCGTGTACCACCGCGTGCCCGGTGTTCTGGACCGACGGCGACTACTTCGGCCCGCAGGCGATCGTCGCGGCCCACCGGTTCATCTTCGACAGCCGTGACTCCGGTACCGACGAGCGCCTGGAGATCCTCAACGAACGCGAGGGGGTCTGGCGTTGCCGGACCACCTTCAACTGCACCGACGCCTGTCCACGCGGCATCCAGGTGACCAAGGCCATCCAGGAAGTCAAGCGGGCGCTGTTGTTCCGCCGCGTCTGAGCCTTTCTCCCGGCCGGTCATGCGGTGTCCACCGCGAGCGCGAACGGCAGCACCGACGGCGCTCCGGCCTGCCGGAGCAGTCGAGCGGCGACCGTCATCGTCCAGCCGGTGACGATCCGATCATCGACGAGCAGCACCGGACCGCCGAGCTCGCCCAGGGCGGCGGCAAGGGCCGGGGAGACAGTGAACGCATTCCACAGGCCGGCGAGCCGGTGCGCGCTGTTGTGCACCTGCCCGGTGTGCGGCCCGTCGGCGACCCGGTCGAGCTGCCCCAGCAGCGGCAGGCGTCCGATGGTGGAAATGCGCTCGGCGAGGCTCGCGACGAGCCGGGGCCGGCTCCGGGACGCGATCGACACGACGGCCACCGGCCGCCGCTGCCATCCCCAACCGGCGAGCGTCGCGACCACCGCCTCGACAAGATCGCCGGGAAGCGGGCCGTCGAGGGCACCGGGCACAGCGGAGCCGGGCATAGCGGAGCCGGGCACAGCGGAGCCGGGCACAGCGGAGCCGGGCGCGGCAAGGGTGGCAGGCGTGAACATCGGGCGCAGCCGGTTTCCCCAGCCCACATCGCTGAGTCGGGCGAGCGCCCGCCCGGGCTCGGCACCGGCCGACGCCGGGATACGCCCGGCCAGGTCGACCCCGAGCCGGCCCATCCCCGTCGGCCACATCCGCCGCGGTTCGACCGGGACGCCCGCCCGGTGCAGCTCATCCCGGGCCCGCGTCCGCGAGAACTCCGAGACCGCGGACGACCACGACCGACCGGTGCACCGGTCACACCGCCCGCAGGCCGCCGCGTGGGGATCGTCAAGCTGCCGGCGCAGGAACTCCATCCGGCAGCCGGTCGTCACGATGTAGTCGAGCATCGCCTGCTGTTCCCGAGACCGCGCCGCGGCGACACGCCGGTAACGCTCCTCGTCGTACGACCAGGGCTCACCGGTACTCGCCCAGCCGCCCCTGACCCGCCGGACCGCCCCGTCGGTGTCGAGAACCTTCAGCATCTGGTCAAGCCGGCTGGGGCCGAGGTCGACGGACGCGAGCAACGCCTGGGTCGACAGCGGCCGGTCGGCGGCCGCGAGCACTCCGAGCACCCGGCGGACGACGTGCTCCGGCGGAAAAGAGGTGTCCGCGAAGTAGCGCCAGATGTCCCGGTCCTCAGCCGCCGGGAGGAGCACGACCTCGGCCGTATCGAGCGCACGGCCGGCCCGGCCGATCTGCTGATAGTAGGAGATCGGCGACGACGGAGCCCCGACGTGGACGACGAAGCCGAGGTCCGGCTTGTCGAAGCCCATTCCGAGCGCGCTGGTGGCGATCAGTGCCTTGACCCGGTTCGCGAGCAGGTCCTCCTCGGCGGCGATGCGCTCGGCCGCCTCGGTGCCACCGTGATACGTGGTGACGGCATGACCCTGACCGCGCAGAAAGATGGTCAGCTCCTCCGCCGCCGCCTTCGTCAGCGTGTAGACGATCCCCGATCCGGGCAACTCGCCGAGATGGTCGGCGAGCCAGCCGAACCGGTGCTCGGCCTGCGGCAGCGACACGACCGCGAGCCGCAGGCTCTCCCGATCGAGACTCCCGCGCAGCACCAACGTCCCGGCGGACGCTGGGCCGGCGGGAGCGGAGGTTCCGAGCTGCTCACTGACGTCCTCGACCACGCGGGTGTTGGCGGTGGCCGTCGTGGCCAGCACCGGGACCCCCGGACGCAGCCCGGCGACGAGGGTACGCAGCCGCCGGTAGTCGGGCCGGAAGTCGTGCCCCCAGTCGGAGATGCAGTGCGCCTCGTCGATGACGAGCAACCCGGTGGTAGCGGCGATCTCGGGCAGGTAGTCGTCCCGGAAGGTCGGGTTGTTCAGCCGCTCCGGCCCGACGAGCAGCACGTCGAGCTCGCCCGACCGCAACGCCGCGTAGACCTCGTCCCACTCGGTCACATTGCCGGAGTGAATCTCGCCGGCGCGGATGCCCAGCCTCGCCGCGGCCGCCGCCTGGTTGCGGATGAGCGCGAGCAACGGGGAGACGATCACCGTCGGAGCAGCGCGTCCCGCTGCACCGCGGAGCAGTGCCGTGGCGAGGAAGTACACCGCCGACTTGCCCCAACCGGTGCGCTGGACGAGCAGCACCCGGCGCCGGTGGGTCACGAGCGCGTCGATGGCCTGCCACTGGTCCTCGCGCAGCGCCGCGGCCGGCCCGGCAAGCGCCCGCAGCAGCTCCTCCGCGCGCTCCCGCAGCCCACCGGGCACCGGGTCCGCCGGGCCCGGAGCATGCGCGACCGGCGACGCCAGGCCGGAAGCCACCGGAAGCGCGGAGGTCGTCTCGTCTGCTGCCATGAGAGGTGTCTACCCGACGCCACCGACAAGATCGGATCGTCCCAGGTCACAGCCGCTTCCGCACCGGAGACGGCGTGGTGGGCCGCGGTCAGCAGCATCCCAGCGATCGACACCCGCGAACCCGGCCCCGCCTGGGCACGGTCACCACCGGGGTACGGCCGCGACGGCCCGAGGCGGAGCGACTGCGGCATCTTAGTACCAGTATTTGCGGGAGGTTGCTACTAGCCAGTGCGTGAAGTTGGTAATATTCGATCATGAATCGACCCTACCTCCCACGGCTCGTCGACGGCCTGATCCGTGATCTTCTGCAGGAACTGCCGGCACTACTGGTCGTCGGGCCGCGGGCCACCGGCAAGACCACGACAGCGGCCCGGCATGCCCGCACAGTTATCCGTCTCGATCAACCACGCGAGGCTGTCGCGTTCACCGCGGATCCCGACGCCGCTCTCCGCGGACTTCCAGAACCGATTCTTCTGGACGAGTGGCAGATGGTTCCGACGGTGCTCGGCGCGATCAAACGTGCGGTCGATTCCGAGCCCCGGCCCGGCCGCTTCATCGTCGCCGGCTCCGTACGAACGGATCTCGAAGCCGACAACTGGCCCGGCACCGGCCGCCTGGTAAGAGTGCCTATGACCGGTCTCACCATACGAGAGATCATCGGCCGAGTCGACAGGCCGACCTTCCTTGATCGAATCGCGACAAGCGGCGCGGATTTGCTGGTCGTGCCGTCAGGCGCACCAGACCTTCGCGGCTACGTCGAGATGGCCCTGCGAAGCGGATTCCCCGAAGCCGCGCTGCACCTCTCGGACCGCACCCGCGGCTACTGGCTGGAAAGCTACCTGGATCAGCTTCTCACCCGTGACGTCGAAATTCTCCATGAGAACCGGGACCCGTATCGCCTACGACGATACTTCGAGGTCCTGGCTCTGAACTCCGCCGGTGTAGTGAACAGCAAGACGCTGTACGAAACCGCCGGAATCAACGCGAAGACCGCCGACGCATATGATCACCTACTGAGCAACCTGCTCATAGTCGAGGCGCTTCCCGCATGGACGACGAACCGACTCAAGCGGCTTGTCCGGACGACGAAGAAGTACGTCGTCGATCCCGGACTGATCGGCGCTGCCCTTCGCCTCGACGTCAACGCGACGCTCCGAGACGGCGATCTCCTCGGTCGGATCCTCGACACCTTTGTGGCCGCGCAGGTTCGGGCCGAGCTTCCAGCCGGCTCCAGTAGAGCCCGCCTTCACCACCTGCGGCAGGAGGCCGGACGCCACGAGGTTGACATTCTCGCCGAGCTCGGCGCCGAGCAGGTGATCGGAATCGAAGTGAAGGCCGACGCGGCGCCCGGCAAGAATTCGGTACGTCATCTGACGTGGCTACGAGATGAACTCGGTGAACGCTTCATCGCCGGTGTGATACTACACACCGGGCCGAGACTGTATCAACTCGACCCGAAGATCTTCGCCGCACCGATATGCACACTGTGGGGTTAGAACGGATCTCGCTCTGTCTTCGGCTCAGAACGGCTTATAGCACAGGATCGACCATACGACTGGTCCGGCTGCCCCGCGATCGGGGAGAACATCGGCACCCCGACGTCCACGGACACCACGGACGCCGCCGCCCACTGGTAGTGACCCCCACCCGTCCGGCGAGCTGACCCCATGACGCTCCTTCCCTATGGACGGGGAATCTCGACTTCGCTGTCCACGGAAGCGGGATCGTTCCAGTAGGCTTCGCCCGGCATGACCGGACAGTGCCTGTCGCCGGGTTCCACCGGTTCGTGCGGCCGGCCGCGACACCGCCTTCCAGCCGCTCCGGGTAAGGCATCTGACCACGCTGACCGACCCGGCGACTTCGCCCACGACTCAGGAGCGCGTACACATGAGCGAACGGCTGGACGGCACCGTTGCCCTGGTGACCGGTGCGAGCAGCGGCATCGGTGAGGCGACCGCCCGCGAGCTGGCCCGGCACGGCGCCGCGATGGCGCTGGTCGCGCGGCGCGGCGACCGGCTCGAGCGCCTCGCCGCCGACATCACCGGCGCCGGCGGCACCGCCCTCCCCCTCCCGCTGGACATCACCGACCAGGCCCAGGCCGTCGACGCGGTGAAGCGCACCGTGGCGGAGCTCGGTCGGCTCGATACCGTCGTCAACAACGCTGGGATCATGCTGCCCGGGCCGATCCTCGACGCGCCGACCGAGGAGTGGGACCGGATGGTGGCCCTGAACCTGCAGGGCCTGCTGTACGTCACCCATGCAGCGCTGCCGCATCTGCTCACTGCCGCGGACGACGGCCCCCGCCAGGTCGCGGACCTGGTGAACATCAGCTCAGTGGCGGGGCGGCACGCCACCATGGGCGCCGGCATCTACAACCTCACCAAGTTCGGGGTGAACGCGTTCACCGAGTCGCTGCGCCAAGAGGTCACCGCCCGGCACGTGCGCGTCTCGGTGGTCGAACCGGGCTCCGTCGAGACCGAGCTGAGGTCCCACATCCGCGAGGAGATCCGGAATATCGTCATGCGCCGCATCGCCGACATCGAGCCGATGCAGTCCGAGGACATCGCGGACGCCGTCGCCTACATCGTCACCCGGCCGCGGCGGGTCGCGATCAACGAACTACTCATGCGGCCCACCGAGCAGGTCGGCTGACACCGCGTCGCGCGGGAACCCCCGGCGCCCACCGCCGGCGGCGGACCCCCTCCTCCGGAGGAAGGGCCGGGGTTCGGGAAGAGCCCCGCTGCTGGTAGCGGTGGCCCGTCTATCCACTCAGTCGTTGGGCGAGGTATGAGCCATCAGGATTAGCCACGTGCCACAACGAAACGGCCAAGTTCCCAACAAATAGTGAAGTCGTGGCCTGCTGGGTGGCGGATGTGGCATCCACCTCGGTGGCGGTTCTCGTTACGCGACGGCCGGCTACGCGGCGGCCGTCCCCCTAGGCGACCGTTACGTCGCGGCCCCTCTGCCCGCATGGTCCGCGGCGTGGTACCGGCGAGTTCGGAGGCGGCGAGATGACCATGGCCCGTCATCCCTGGTATCTGATCTGCGGAACTGGTCCGTAGACGTGCCACGCTGGTGGCATGGCTCCGCGGCTGGGCAGGCTCTGAAGCCAGGAGGATCACACGGCGTAGAGCCGATCATGACACGGAGCGGTTTCGAAGACTACCGCCGCTTTCAGCATGTCAACGACCCGAATTGATCAGTTTCCTGGATGAGGCACCATCACCGGTATCGCCATGGCGGACGGCGCGTGCGCCGCGGATGCCGAGCCAGCCAACGACGGAACCGATTACGAGGGAGACGACGGTCAGGACCAAGTGCACCGTGAAGAAGCCGGTCGGGCCGTCGTCCCAGGAACGATCATCCTTCCACACGTTCCGAAGGAAATTCGGCCAGATCGCCCACGTCCACACACCCACCGCGATCAGGAACCAGGACACACGCTTCGACAGAGTCACCCACCCAGCTTGCACCCAGAACCACGCGCAGCTCAGGTGAGCAACGTCCTAAGTTCCTCCGCCTCGATGCCCGCCTGACGCAGAACAGAGGCGAGCGTGCCCGTCGCCAGCTCCCGGTGAAGCGGGACGATCACGACCCGGGCGTTCTCCTTGTGCCTCAGCTTGCAGTGCGAGCCACGCGTGGCGACCTCCTCGAAGCCGGCACGCCCCAGAGCCTTCACCACCTTCGCCCCGGAGACCCGAGGCAGCGCGGGCGTCACGCCGACAGGCGGATGTCCAGCGGAGCGACGATGGGACCGTCCGCAGCGGTCACGGGGAACGGCTGGTCCTCGAAGTACAGCTCCAGCGCCTCGCGAAGATTTGCCAGCGACTCCTCGACGCTGGCTCCCTGGCTGGTCACCTCGACCTCCAGAGCCCGTGCCACGTACCAGTCGCCCTCATGCGTGACGACAGCCGTCAGCCGCGCCGCTCGCTCCATGGAGATCAGCCTAGCCGTCCCTACCACTCCTGGCGAAGCGCTCACCGTCACCCCCTCGACATAATCGACCAGACCTCTGTCGACCATACGAGCGGAAACGATCTCTAACGGCCTGGGTACACACGAGAGACACAAGACCGCTCCCGGCCCCGGGGAGTACCTAGGTCATAAGTGAATGTTCTACAAATTTGGCCAGATCGTCCACATCCACACACCCACCGCGATCAGGAACCAGGACACACGCTTCGACTCCAGTCAGCCCACCAGCCTCGCACCGGCCGCGAGCCGCGGTCTTCGTGTGGGGGCGCGAGTTCGGCCACGTAGATCGCCCTAAGGTGGGCGGACAGACAAAACCCCGGGGCATGCCGCCTGAGCGGTAGAGGCCATCCGGGGTGTCCACCTCGAAGTCTAGAAGACCGGTAACCCGATGTCGAACGCCGTGACCCCGTCGCACGCCCTCGCGGTCCAGCTCCGGCGCAGGCTGAGCGCCGAACCCCTCGATCCGTACGAACGGGCCTGCAACCACGACCTCGAGCGGGCAGTGGCCCTGTACGAGTGGAACAGCAGCATCAGCGCCGCGTTCCACAAGGTCCTCGGGCTCTTCGAGATCGTCCTGCGCAACGCCCTGCACGACCAGCTCACTCTCTGGCATCAGCGCCAGCGAAGGCCCGGCCAGTGGTACGACGACCCGGCCGGCATCCTCGAAGCCCCTCGACGGCAGGACATCGCCGACGCCTACGTCAGGTTGCGGCCTGTGGACTCCCGCACTCCGCCGCGCGTTCCCGAACCTTCGCCCGGCACAACGGACCCGGATCTACAACCCCGTCGACAGCCTCGTTCGGCTCCGCAACCGCGTCGCGCACCACGAACCAATCCACAACCGACCACTCGCGACCCTCCACCATGATCTGCTGCGTGCCGCCGGGCACCTCGACGGCGGTGTCGAAGAATGGATCCGCGGCCGAAGCCGAGTGCCCACCCTCCTGTTGTCACGACCGCCGCAACCGCCACAGCACCTAGGCCATAAGTGAATATTTTACAAATTCGGCCAGCTACCCTACGCCCAGACACCGGCCGCGATCAGGAACCACGATCGGACGACCATGGCCTTCGATGTCCCGCGGCTCACGCCCGCAGGTGCTGGAGCGACCCGGCGAAGGTCCGCATCACCTCGCTGAACGTCGTCTCAGGGCGGTAGGCGGGCGGCTGGACCGATTCCCCGGCCCCGCTGTGGGCCGCTCCGAACCGCATGGTCCACAGCATCGTCTCGGCCACCGGGAGGGTGGCCACGACCGCGTCGTTCTCGTCCTCCAGCTGGCCCGTCAGCCAGGAGACGCGGTCCGACTGCAGCGCGCAGACATAGATCACCTCACCGGCTGCGTTACCCGGGGCCGCACGCAGCCGCGCCGCCTGGTCCCCGGCGGCCAAGGCCTCGCCCAGCCGGTCGGCGACCAGCTGACGTTCCCACAGCTGCGCATCCTGGGCGATCCGGACGACGACGCCACCGC
This sequence comes from Frankia sp. CeRuru1, assembly GCF_977966315.1. NCBI lineage: Bacteria > Bacillati > Actinomycetota > Actinomycetes > Frankiales > Frankiaceae > Frankia > Frankia sp. CeRuru1. The sequence goes on along the minus strand of NZ_CDWWEW010000145.1, from coordinate 601 downwards.
ACAGCCTCCGCTCGACGTGGATCTGCGCGTCGGTGTCGGTGTCCTCCCCGAAGTACCACGCGAGGACGTCGGGCAACGCGGCCCGCAGCTCCGCGGCGGACGGCTGGGCCATCGCCAGCCCTGGGCACTGCGGGGACCAGGCCGACCACGAAGGCCCGTCATGCCGCACGATCAACGAGACGGGCCTACCCACGATAGATCATCTCGCGCGACTCCTCCGCCGTCCCGCCGCTTTGATCAGTATCCGCGCTTCCCCCGCTGCCCGGGAGCACTTTGCGGTAAAGGTCGGACCGATTACGCGCAACACCGGCCTGTCCCGCACAACACCGACCTCTCCCGGACGACGGTCTGGTCACGGGCGGCACCGACACGGAGGATGCGCAAGGGATACGCAAGGCGGGCAAGGTCGGCGAGCAAGGTGGGCGGGCCGGCCAGGTCGGCGGGCAAGACGGGCAAGACGGCGGGATGACGGGAGGGAGCGATGGAGGGTGCCGACGACATCCGGGGGCGCCGGATCAAACCAGACGAGGGAATGCTGTTGCGAAGGCTGCGCCTTGCCGCGCTCGCCGATGCTCCTTCGGCGTTCTGGGAGATCCTGGCC
>NZ_CDWWEW010000144.1:0-12049 GCF_977966315.1 Frankia sp. CeRuru1 | reverse complement strand
CCCAGGAGATATGACCCGATCATCTCGAAGTTCGTCGGCGCCAGGGTGATGTGCGCGACCACGGTGTGGATGTCGCGGAAGCAGCGGTCGAGCCGGCCGGCCGCGCCCAGGGCCCTGGTGCCGGCCAGGCCGTGCAGGGTGTCCACGGCCTTCAGGGTGTTTTCGCCGACGGCGGCGGCGGCGAGCCGGATCAGGGCGCTGAGCTTCTCCCCACCGATGAGGCGGGCACTCGCGTGGCCGGCCGCATCGTCGAGTAGCAGTTCGCCCGCCCTGACCAGGGCCGCAGCGCGGGCGAGGCCGGCCTGAACGGTGTGGCTGGACGCCAGCGTCTCCGTCCCGCGGGCAGGAACCGCGCTGACCGCCAGCCCCGGGAAGGCGCTCAGCGCGTCCTGGGCGATGCCGAGCGCTGTTGACGCGGTCGTGAACGGGCCGAAGTCGTAGTACGCGATGGGGTAGCCGCGCGAGGGCCGGGCCGCGGGCAGCCGGCGCAGCAGCCCGCCGTCGACGGTGTGCTCCTCGGGGACGAAGAGGTCGTCGACAGTGAAGCTGACGCTCCCGGTGCCGCGCAGCCCTATCGTGAACCAGTCGTCGGTGAAACGGGCGGCATCCCGCGGAACGAACATCATCCGGGTTGTGGGCGGGGTCGGGGCCGACGAGTCCGCCATACTTCCCGCGGCTACCTCGCCGGCCGCGCTGGTTTCGGTGACGAGTGAGGCGCACACCAGCCAGTCGGCGTGGGTGGAGCCGCTGGCGAAGGACCACCGACCGCGTACCCGGTAACCGCCGGGGACGGCCTCGGCGTGGCCCGACGGGTTGATCCCACCGACGACGAGACCATCGCTCTCCCGGAACATCCGGCCGGCCGTCTGCTCCGGGAGGTAGTCCGACATCCGGCCGATAACGCCCTGGACCCCCATCTGCCAGGCGACGGAGGCGTCGATCCGGGCGAGCGCCTGGAGCACCGTGGAACCGGTCCGGACACTCACCCCGCCACCGCCGAAGGCCGGGGAGACCCACATCCGGTGGATGTTCTGCTCACGCAGGGCGTCGATGACGTCGGGCGGCGTCATTCTCTCCTGTTCGGCCTGTTCACGGTGCTGGACCAGGACCGGGGCGACTTTCTCGACCCGGGCGAGCCAGTGCCTGGTCTCGTCGTCGGGGTGGGCGGGGCCTGGCCAGAACATGTCACGCATCCACTCTGATCAACCGCCTGATCTGCGGAGACATCGTCCGTCCCTTTCTCGCCGAGGGAGGTAACGGCTGGTCACTGACGGCAAAGCTCCGACTGAAACCGCATCTACGGATAGATCATAGCAATTTCTACGTAGATACGGATCGCGAAAGCGCTAAGGGGCCGTGAGAGCGGCCCAGATGACCAGGGTTTCCCCGGCTCTGCGGCTCTGCGGCTCTGCGCGTGACTTCATCCGAGCGGTCGGCGCCCGGGTTCCTCGCGAGGGTTACCCGGAAGAGGTGGTCTGGGCGGGACGCGGTGCGGCAGGCGGTGCGGGACGCCACGCACAGTTCACTTTTTCGCTTCCGGAACGGGGGCCGACGGCTGCCCGGAACCTGCACTGTGATGGTCGACGTCGGGGGACTGCGGCCATACGGACAGTGACAGGAGGGCCGGGCGGGATGGCAGAGGAACGCGTGCCGAACCGACGGGACGTGCTGGCCCGAGCGACGGTGGCGTCACTGGCTGCCGCCGCCGGCACCGCCGTAGGGGTTCCGGCGGCGCGGGCCGCGGTCGCGGACCGGGCCCCGGGCCAGGTGCGGGGTGGCCGGCCCACGTTCACCTCCGGCGTGCAGTCCGGCGATGTCACCGCGGACAGCGCGGTGGTGTGGGCACGGGCCGATCGGCCGGCGGTGCTCGCGGTCGACGTGGCAGCCACCGAGACGTTCACCGCCGCCCGGCGGGTCGGCGTCGTCCGGGTGGGCGCGGCGACCGACTTCACCGCCTCGGTGCCGGTCCGCGGCCTGCCTGCCGGCGAGGAGGTGTTCTACCGGGTCCGCCTCGCCTCGGCGGATGACCCGGCGCTCGTCGGCGAGACGTCGACCGGCCGGTTCCGGACTGCCCCCGGGCGTGCCGGCGACGTCTCGTTCATCTGGTCGGGTGACATCTGCGGCCAGGGGTGGGGTATCAACCCCGATCTCGGCGGAATGCGGATCTTCGAGACGATGCGCCGGCTGAACCCGGACTTCGCGATCTGCTCCGGGGACACCGTGTACGCGGACGGGCCGCTCCTCCCGACGGTTCCGCTCGCGGACGGCTCGGTGTGGCGCAACCTCGTCGTCCCGGAGAAGTCCAAGGTCGCCGAGACCCTCGCGGAGTACCGCGGCAACTACCGGTACAACCTGCTCGACGCAAACCTGCTCGCGTTCAACCGCGAGGTGCCGTGGGTGTTCCAGTGGGACGACCACGAGACGCTCAACAACTGGTATCCCGGTGAGATTCTCGACGATTCCCGGTACAGCGAGAAACGGGTGGACGTCCTCGCGGCGCGCTCGCGGCAGGCGTTCCTGGAGTACACCCCGTTCATTCCCGGTCGGGCCGGCCCGGGCGGGAGGATCTACCGCAGGATCTCCTACGGCCCGCTGCTCGACGTCTTCGTCCTGGACCTGCGCTCGTTCAAGAACCCGAATCCCGACGGCCAGGAGGATCCCGCCGGCGTGGCGATCCTCGGCCGCCACCAGAGCGAGTGGCTGCTGGCCGGGCTCGCCGCCAGCCGCGCCACCTGGAAGGTGGTCGCCGCCGATCTCCCGCTCGGGCTGCTGGTGCCGGACAACCCGAGCGGCGTGGAGGCGGTGGCGCAGGGCCGGCCGGGTGTCCCCCTGGGGCGCGAGGTGGAAATCGCGGACCTCCTCGCCGGCCTCCGCCGGCACCGGGTCCGCAATGTGGTCTGGGTGACTGCTGACGTCCATTACACGGCGGCGCACCACTACCACCCGGACCGGGCCGCCTTCACCGATTTCGACCCGTTCTGGGAGTTCGTTTCCGGGCCGTTGAACGCCGGAACGTTCGGCCCGAACACGCTCGACCCCACCTTCGGCCCCGAGGCTGTTTTCGTGAAGGCCCCTCCGGCGGGTCAGTCCAACCTGCCGCCCTCGGCCGGTCTGCAGTTCTTCGGCCGCGTGCACCTCGATCCCGGTGGCGGGCTCACCGTGGAGCTGCGGGACTCCGGTGGTGCGGTGCTCTGGTCGACCACGCTCGCTGCCGCCTGACCGGCCGCCGCCTGACCGGCCGCCGCCCCGGGCAATCTGCTCGGGCCGGCTGGCCGTCGTTACCCCGCCACCCCAGGAGGACATCAACCGGCCCGGGTCCGTAGCCGACTCCGACTCCGGCTACGGACCCGGACCCGGATCCGTGTCTGCGGTCAGCTGATGGTCCGGCTGACCCGGACGAACAGGTGGTGGAAGCCGGCGATGCCACCGAACAGGCCGCCGATCTCCAGCACCTGGACGCGGGCCAGCGTGTCGGCGGTCGTGGTGTCTGAGGACGGCAGGTTGGCGAGGGCCTTGGCGAACGCCTCGTCGAAGCTGAGCGCGGGTGACAGTCCGATGGCCTCTTCCGCCCCTGCCTCGGTCCCCGCCTCCGGCGCGGCGGTCCGGTGAGCGCTCCCGCGAACGGTGTCGACGTAGCCGGCCAGTTCCTTGCCGCAGGGCTCGATGTCGACCTGGTCGGTGCCGTCGGCGTGATGGACGGTGATCCGGGGTTGATCCTCGGGGTAGCGAACCATCTCGGCGTAGCGGTATGGCGTGACCACCTGCGGGAAGACGCCGGGCCGCGCGCGGCGCTCGAGGTCGAACTGTTGCGGGAAGATGCGCACCCTGCTCTCGGCGATGTCGACGTCGAATCCGGGCGTGGGCAGGTCGCCTTCGGCGACGATCAGCACGTACGGCCCTTCGCGGAAAGCACTTATTCTGGTCCGACTGGCCAGTTCACGACGACTCATGGCTTCTCCCAACGGCGGAGGAATGGGTCCGGAAGTGGTTCCCCTCGATGGCATTCTCGTACGTCGTGTGGCCGGACGGCTGCCGTTGCCGTATAGCCGACAGGACCGGGTCCGAGCCCGAGCGGGGTACCGGTACATTCGCCTGTAAAAGGATAACGGATCCTGACGTCAACCATGCCGTTCGCGGGCAGGTACCGGTTCGCGAGCGTGGAACCCGGCGGGGAGGTGACGGGCATGGGTGACATTCTGGTCGGGACGGCTTCCTGGACGGACCCGACGCTGCTGAGGTCCGGATGGTACCCACCGGAGGTCACCAGCGCCGAGCAGCGGCTGCGCTACTATGCCCGGCAGTTCCCGCTGGTCGAGGTCGACTCCACCTACTACGCGCCGCCGGCGGAGCGGACGGTGCGGACGTGGGCGACGCGCACCCCGGCCGACTTCACCTTCAACGTCAAGGCTTTCTCGCTGCTCACGGGGCATCCGACTCGCCCGGGCGCGCTGTACAGGGACCTGCGCGACGTTGTCGGGCTGGATCGGAGGAACCTCTACGTCCGCGACCTGGACGCCAACGTCGTCGACGAGGTGTGGGAGCGGTTCCTCACCGCGCTGGCACCGCTCACCGAGGCCGGCAAGCTCGGCGCTCTGCTCTTCCAGTTCCCGCAGTGGTTTCCGATCAGCGCCGCGAACAAGCGCTACGTCCTGGAGTGCCAGCGCCGGTGCCGGCGGGTGCGGATCTGCGTGGAATTCCGTAACCACACCTGGATGGACGAACGCAACCGTGAGGAGACACTCGATTTCCTCGCCTCTCAGGCGATTCCGTACGTGTGCGTCGACATGCCCCAGGGCTATCCGAGTTCGATTCCGCCGGTGCTCGCCGCGACTGCCGATCTCGCGGTCGTCCGGTTCCACGGTCACAGCGAGCGGTGGACGAGCAAGGACATCCACGAACGCTTCGGCTACCGCTACAGCGAGGACGAACTGCGCGCATGGGCCCCGAGGATCCGGGAGCTGGCGAACGGCGTCGCCACGACCCACGTCCTCATGAACAACTGCTATGCCGACTATGCGCAGCGCAACGCCAGACAGTTGGCCGACCTGCTGGCCCGGCTCGACTCTCGCGAGAACCGTGGTCGTCGGAGGGACGAACAGAGTTCCCGTTTACGTCCCAGAGTCGGTGGCAGGGCGTCACGCTCGTTGGCTGACTTGTCCCAATCCGGAGCCGTTGGGGAGCCGATCGGTTACGATCCGCCTGGGTTGCAGGGCGGGAGGTGATCCAGTTTGGCGGAGCCGGGAACGTCGGCGCACTATGAGCGCCTCGCCGACGCGTACGACCAGAACTGGACCTACAGCGACGCCTTCCTCGACTGGATGGCCCGGGAGATGGCCGGGGCGCTCACCCTGACCTCCCACGATCGGATCATCGACGTCGGGTGCGGGACGGGACTGTACACCCGCCGGGTTTTCGAGATCGTCCGGCCGTTGACGCCGATCCTGTGCGCCGACCCGTCCGAGGGGATGCTGAGCCAGCTGCCTTCGGATCCCGGTCTTCGCCCGGTGCACGCCTCGGCGGAGCAGCTCGTCGGCGCGGCCAGCCCCGACGCGACGACGGCCGTCGAGCCCGGTTCGCTCGACGTGGTGATGATCAAAGAGGCGATCCACCACGTGGCCCCCGCCGACCGCCCGCGGGTCATCGCCGGGCTCGCCGATCTCCGGCCCAGGCTGGAGAGTTATTTCGGCCCGGCATTCCTGGCCGATCAGGCGGTGTTCACTCTGGCGGACCTCTGCACCCACGTCGGCATCGAATGCTTCGCCGAGGGACGGGTCACGCTGGAGACGTTCCTGCTCGCGCCCCTGTTCCGCCTGGCCGGCGCCGGCACGGTGGCGTTGGTGCACACCGTTTTCCAGGAGTATTTCGCCGCGTGCTACCTGCGGACCGCGGCCGGACGGGAAGCCGCGGGCAGCAACGCCGAACCGATTCTGACCGAGCAGGTCCGGGAGTTCCTCGTCCACCTCGGCGCCGAGACGATCCCCGCGCCCCCGCGGACGCTCCCGGCAGCGACGTACCTGGTCGGGCCGAGCCACCGCCTCCTCCTCCGAAAGATCGAGAAGCCGGTGCTGTTCGACGAGTTCCCCGTGACGGTCGGGCGGTACAAGGCGTTTCTCGCCGCGGTCGCCGAGCAGGGCTGCGCGCAGTGGGATCATCCGGGCGCTCCGCCAGGCCACACCCACGAACCATGGCGGGAACGCTTGCGAAACCCGGAGTACTTCACCGATCCGGCGTACGACAACTACCCGGCGAACTGCGTCAACTGGTGGAGTGCCTACGCCTTCGCCCGCTTCGAGGGCAAGCGGCTGCCGACCTGCGTCGAGTGGGAGGCCGCCGCCCGGGGCACGGACGGCCGGCTGTTCCCCTGGGGAGACGACGTCGACCTGACCGCGGTCAACTGCGCCGACGCGTGGAGTGGCCGGCCGTTGGTGACCTACGAGGTTTGGAAGCAGGAGATCGACGGTGGCCGGTTGCGGGACTGCGCCCCGACCCCGGTGACCGATCATGCGGCGAACCTGTCCCCGTTCGGAGTGCACGGCATGTCCGGCAACGTGTGGGAATGGACCGAGACCGTGTTCGACGGGATCAACTCCGCGGTGATCTGCGGTGGCTCCTACGACAACCCGTACCGGGCGGTGCAGACCTCGTCGAAGGCCCTGTACCTACGCCGGGGCAGCAGTAACGCCGTCGGGTTCCGCTGCGTGCGGGAGGTCGCGTGACCATGACCGGCGTGCCGGACAGCGGGCAGCGGTTCGGCCGGATCGTCGACCGCCAACCGCTGGGCAGCGGACCCCACCGGGTCACCGCGACCTACCTGGTTCGCGACGACGAGACCGGCGAGATCCACGGCTTCGACTACAGCGACATCGTCACCGAAGGATTCCGCACGATCATCGTCGGGGAGCGTGTGCGTTTCGAGGTCGACCCGTCCACCGGCCGAGCCCACTTCGTGATCAGACTGGATCTTCCGGAGGTCGACGAATTCTACCGGTAGACCGTCCGGGACGGCGTTCCTTCGTGGTCGTCTGTCCCGCCTTCCTCACCGGCACCCCGGACTGGCCGGAAGGTCCGCTGCCGTTACGCCACAAGGAAATCGAAGCGACCACCGCCGCGCGCAGCACCTATTTCAGCGCCGCCTGCGCACGCATCCTCTACGGCACGCCTGACCGGCCGAGCCGCTGGCAGCGCACCGCACCCACCGGCGAGACGAACAACCCGATCTTCGGGACGGAGATCCTCCTACCCGACCCGGACCGGCCGGACCGCGCCTTCGTCATCGTCCACGTCCATGTTCACGTCCAGACCGGCGGGTCCGAGCTCCTCGACGTCCTGCGCGCCGTCGCCGGCCGGCGCGGCAGTGCGACCCCACCCCCCGACCTCGGCTCGGCGCTGCCCACCTGGGCCCGCCTGGCGCCGTCGGCCCGAGGGTTCACGATCGCGTTCCTGACCTTCCCCACCCTTCCCGAAGCCGACCCGCCGCGACCCGCTGACGCCGTCCGAATCGACTCCTGGTCGACCGCGGACACCTGGCTGTGGCATCTCGCATCCCGTACCGCCAACGCCGACTACCCACCGGATCCCGACCACGCCGACCAGCTCCTCGACGGACGAGTGATCCTCTCCGCCGACTGGCGCGGGCTCGTCACCCGGGACGGCGCCGCCTTTCTCGGTCTACGCCCCGACGACGGCGCCGACGATGCGTTCTTCGGCTTCGCCCAGCTCTACGCCCACACCACCTACCTCGACGCGGTCCTGATCGGCATGATCCAGAACGCGGCCATCACCGAGATGATCGACGAGGCGGCCCGCGCGTTCGAAGCCCAGGACCTCACGCGTCATCTCGCCCGTCTCGAAGAACGGGCCGCCCGATTCCGCAACATCTACTGGCTCCGGGACGCCAGCGCCCACGGCCCGGCGAACGACATCCTCACCGCCTACCAGGCACAGCACCATCTGCCCGAGCGGTTCGACGCCGTGCTCACCGAGATCGTTGACCTGAACCGGATCGCCCAGACCCAGGAGGGGCAGCAGGTCGGCGCGGCGCTCGGCGTCCTCACCGTCGTCGGCCTGCCCTTCGGCGCCGCCTTCGCGGTACTCCAGGTCCTCGGCGCGAACTCGGCGCGAGACCTCCTCATCGGCGTGCTCGCCGCGCTCGCCGGCTCCGGCGCCCTGCTCCTCACCCGGTTCGGCCGGCTTCTGCTCCGCTCTCTCCGTCAACCGGAGTAACGGGCTCACGAAGGAGAGCGGAACCTCGGCCAAGCCTCGGAAAGGGGCGCTCCGTCGTCAGCGCACCGGGACGGCGGCGGAGCTTGATACTGTGACCGCACAGTTGACTGGACGGCCACGGCAGACGCCACGGCAGACATTGAACTGTGCGAAGCCAGTCGAAGTTTTCGATAATCCGCTGGCAGGGCATGTGTCGCTATGATCACTTGATTCCGCCGTGCGAGGCGACCCGCTCGTCGCGCGACTCATGCCCGGAATGGGACTGACCAGGCCGAAGCACCGTGTGGCCGGGATCGACGCGTCGGGCGTCGTGGAGGCGGTCGGCGCGAACGTGCACGGGCTACGACCCGGCGACGAGGTGCTCGGCTTCTGCCCAGGCGCATTCGCCGAGTACGTCCGCGCCCCGGCGGACACGGTGGTACCCAAGCCGGCCGGCCTGACCTTCGAGCAGGCGGCGGCGCTCCCAATCGCCGCGACCACCGCCCTGCGGGGGATCCGCGACATGGGTGGGGTCCAGGCCGGGCACCTGGTACTCGTCAACGGGGCCGCCGGCGGCGTCGGTACATACGCCATCCAGATCGCGGCCGCGCTCGGCGCGGAAGTCACCGGGGTGTGCAGCACCCGCAACGTCGAACTGGTCCGCGCGCTCGGCGCCACACACGTCATCGACTACACCACCGATGACTTCACCGACGCGCACACCCACTACGACGTGATCCTCGACAACGTCGGCAACCGGCCACTGAGCCGGCTGCGCCGGGCGCTGACCCCGACGGGAACCCTCGTGCTCAATGCCGGCGGTTCACCCGGCCACGTCGTCGGGGCGGTCGGCTGGATGCTCCGCGCGATCGTGGTCAACGGTTTCGTCCGGCAGCGGCTCCGACCGCTGCCCACCCGTCAGGATCAGGCGGAGCTGCTCACCCTCACCCGGCTCGTCGAGGACGGGAAGCTCACGTCGGTCATCGACCGGACGTACCCACTGGTCGAGGTCGCCGAGGGTCTGCGCTATCTGGAACGGGGGCACGCTCGCGGCAAGGTCGTCGTCACCACGGCATGAGCGGCTCTTCGCGGTACGGCGGATTCCGTGTGTCGCCGCGGAACCGCAGCACCACCGACTGGGTCGGGCTGGCCTGATGTGTCGGCAGGCTGGGGACCAGGTAGGCGACCTCGGTCTCGGTGGCTTTCACCCCGCGGCCGACCAGCCAGCGGGCGGTCTCGGTCTGGGTGCGCAGAGCATCCGCCTGACCGGCATCGGCGGCCCATTCGCCGATCGCGGTGAACGACCGCGCGCCAGCGAGCACCGCGCACGTCGCCAGGGTCAGCACCACCGCCAGGCTGTGCCGTCTACCTCGGGGTTTCCGCGGGTCCGGGACCCGGCCGAAGACCGCCAGCAGACCCGTCACCGACGACGGATGGTGATGACCGTCGGCGACGGCGGCAGCCAGCTGATCGAGAGCAGGGGCAGGCGGCGATACTGGGACGGCGGGCACGACATCTCGGGTCGATCATGACGGCGTAGGAACCTCCATGATCTCCAGGTGTCGTGCCCGTACCCCTGAAGCCCCGGACCCGGCGTCAGCCTCTCGCTGCACAGTCCCACCAGAAACCCCAGCCAGCACCGATCACCTGCGCGTCAGCAAACTTGCCGAGGCCCTGCTATCAGGCCGCTTCCGCCGCTTCCATCGCTTCCGTCAAGTCGGCCACCGTTCTGGCGAAGGCCGCAGCCCCCAGAGGGAACTCACGCTGGTCGGTCCAGCAGACTAGGACGGCCGAGTAGGCGTCACCTGCGGCCAGGTAGGGCGCGAGGGCGGTCAGGCCTTTGTGGGGGAGGGCGGGAAAGAAGCCGAAGCCGAAGGCGAAGCTGGCAGCTTCGAAGGCGGCGTTGCCGGTGACATTGTTGGGGTTCCTCGTAGCAGCGTCGGCGTACTGCCGTAGTTCCTCGGGGGTGACGACCTGCGAATTGATGCGGCCCGAGAGGGAGTTCGCCGATACCGGTGCCTTATCGCTGGGTTGATGGGAGGAGCGCATGGCCTAAATTCTACGAGTAGTCCAGGGCATCTGCAAGGCATCTCGTGCTTTCGTGAATATTTCGCTCCTGAACCGTCCCGGTCTCTAAAAAACTCGGGGCGGTGCATTTTTCGTTTTTTGCTCATTATGGGAATCTGCCGACCATCGCAATATGTTATGCCGCCCATTGCTAAGGAGAAACTCGGAGCGGACACGGTCCCGACCAGCGCGTTCACCCCGCGGACCAGCAGCGACCGTACCGTGATTTTGGTGTGGCCGAACGCCGCGCCCTGCTTGCCTGGCCCGTAGACCCGCCGCTGGCAGGAGCGGAACCAGCACTCGAGGCCGACGATCCCGTCGGGCTCGTTCGCGGGGATATTCGTGACTATGAAGCTGACCGCGAGGGCGTGGTCGGCCACGCCCTCGGGAGCCAGCGTCAGCTGGCCCTGCCCCGCCAGGGACCGGAGCCGTCGGCGCCGTCCCGCCCGCTCGTGGCCGGCTTCCGCGACGACCCGGTGCTGCGTATACCCGTCACCTGACGGGTGCCTTTCGTCTGGGATGTCGTGTTGGTGTGGTGGCCCCTATTCTCCCTGCGCGACAGGCACCCGTTCACGTCCCACGGGTCAACAGTCAACCACCATCCCCGCCCTACTGGCGGATCTAGGTCTGAACGCCTCCGTAACGGTCCAGCCGCGGACTATTACGGAAGACAGCAGCACCCAGGCGTAGACCGGATCACGGCGACGCCGCCGCGGCCCGGAACGCCGAACAACCGGTCACCTAAGAGCGATCGTGAGGTTGGGTGTGGTGGCCACGCGGACGTCGTCCATGGTGACGCCGGGCGCGGTCTCCCGCAGGATCAGGCCGATGCCGGGCTCGATGTCGATCACTGCCAGGTCAGTGATGACGCGATGCACACAGGCCTGTCCGGTCAGCGGCAGCGTGCACTCGTCGAGGAGCTTGTGGCTGCCGTCCCGGGCAACATGCTCCATCATCACGACGACCCGCCGGGCACCGTGGACTAGGTCCATGGCGCCGCCCATGCCTTTGACCATCTTTCCGGGGATCATCCAGTTGGAGAGGTCCCCGGCGGCGGACACCTGCATAGCACCCAGGATTGCGACGTCGACGTGCCCGCCGCGGATCATGCCGAATGACGTCGCTGAGTCGAAGGTGCTGGCTCCGCGCAGGAGCGTGACGGTCTGTTTGCCCGCATTGATCAGATCGGGGTCGACCTCGTCGTCGTAGGGGAAGGGGCCGACGCCGAGGAGTCCGTTCTCGCTGTGCAAGGTGACCGTGACACAGGGTGGGAGATGGTTCGCTACCAGGGTCGGCAGGCCGATGCCCAGATTGACGTACTGGCCGTCAGTCAGTTCGGCGGCCACCTGCTTGGCCATCTGCTCGCGGGTCCAGCTCATCGGGAACTCACCGTCCTCTTCTCGATCCGCTTTTCGGTGGTGGGGACGTGGACGACGCGCTGCACGAAGATGCCGGGGGTGTGGATTTCGGCCGGGTCGAGCTCACCGGGTTCGACGAGCTCCTCCACCTCGGCGATCGTCACTCTGCCCGCGGTGGCGCACAACGGGTTGAAGTTCGCGGCGCTCCCCCGGTATACGAGGTTGCCATGCCGGTCGCCCTTCCAAGCATGGACCAACGCGAACTGGCAAACGATCGCCCGCTCCAGCACATAGCGGATCCCGTCGAATTCCCGGGTCTCCTTCGACGGCGACGGGAGCGCAACGCCACCGGCCCCGTCATACCGCCACGGCAGACCGCCGTCGGCAACCTGGGTCCCCACCCCCGCCGGAGTGTAGAAAGC
>NZ_CDWWEW010000143.1:7983-12483 GCF_977966315.1 Frankia sp. CeRuru1 | reverse complement strand
CTCCCAGCGGTCGCAAGATCGGCCAGCTGATCCTCAGTGACCCGAGGGAGATCGTTCACCTCACCGTCACCGATCTCGCCGATCGGACCGGCACCTCCGTCGCGACCGTGGTCCGGTTCTGTCAGGACCTCGGCCTCAAGGGCTTCGCCGACCTCAAGATCCGTCTCGCCGGCGAAGCGATTCCCCCCGAACGCGGCCTTCACGAAGACGTCACTCACGCCGACTCCCCTGCCACCATCCTGGAGAAGATCCTCCGCAGCACCGAGGCGGCCCTGTCCGAGACCACCCGCACCGTCGACCGCACGGCATTCGCCCGCGCGGTCGACGCCCTGCATCGCGCTGACCGGGTCCTGCTCATCGGCGCGGGGACGTCCGCCCCGCTCGCCCAGGACGCCGCCTACCGCTTTCGCACCCTCGGCCTGCTCGTCGAAGCCCCCGCCGACGCCCACGTCCAACATGTGGCCGCGCGCCTGCTGCCCCCCGCCTCCGCCTGCCTGGCCATCAGCCACACCGGGCAGACCCGCGAAACCCTGGCCGGCGCCGCCGCGGCGCGCGCGGCGGGGGCCACGACCATAGCCCTCACCAGCTTCTTCCGATCCCCCCTGACGAGGCTGGCCGACGTAGCCCTCGTCGCCGGCAGCAGCGAAACAAACTACCGAGTCGAGGCCATGAGCAGCCGCATCATCCACGCGACGGTCCTCGACGCCCTGTTCGTGGCCGTCCATCTCGCGCAACCCGACCGCGCCCAGAAAGCCCAGGAACTCACCGCCGAGGTACTTACCGAACACCGGATCTGACGCCCAAGTTCACGGAGGTGAACCCGCGGAGCGCGACGGCGAGGGTGGCCGTGGCCAGGGTGGCCATCTCCCGGTCCGGTACGGGGCCGGCGGCGGTATCGGCGGTCCTCTCACCCCGCCCGGACCGCACGAACTAAGCAAACCGCGCAAACCGTGCAACCGTGCGCCGGCCTCCCACCGCACCCGCTCGCACCCGCTCACTCAGGCGGCGCCCACGATCCTTCGGCCGACCTTCGGCCGGCGAATCTGGGGGACCTGAGCACGGTCCGCGGTCCCTGGACCGTGCCTTGCTCCCCACAACTCGGCCGGTCCGGCCGGACGCCGGCCACGCCGGGCGACCGAGATACCAGATGATAATGCATTCGCTATCTGCATTCACTATCTGCGTCCGGCGCCGGAACATTCACGTTCAGTGGCGCGGTCACTGCCGGGAAGGGCGTCACCTGCACCACCGAGGTGGCATCCGACGGGAAGTACGGCGGGACGCGGAGGGCGTCCCGATCGGCGTGAAATCCTTCACGCGGCACGGAAGGGCGCGACACGTGATTCCCGTCGTGATCGCCTTGCCGGGCCTGCCGTAGACCATGACGGCGAGCTTCCGAAAAAGCGCCGTGACCACGCTCGGCGTGAACGCCCCGCCCACCAACCGACACAATTGGGTAGTCAGATCACGGCCCGCTGCTGCGCCCCGGAGAGCACGAATGAGGGCACGAATTAGGGCACGAATGAGCCGACCCTCCCAATCCTTCCGGTAAAGTCGGACGGGACCCGGACCCGGACCCGGACCCGGACCCGGACCCGGACCCGGACCCGGACCCGGAGCGTGAAAAGCGGAGCGTGAAAAGCGGCCAGAACCGTTGAGGCATGCCGCCGAACCTGGCGGACCGTCACGGCCGGGACCGTTACGGATTCCCCGCGCCGAGGGCACCATTGCCGGCGCACAGGCCATTGCAAGAGGTTTCGGGCGTCCGGCCGACGGCTTCCTCCGATGCCACCCGACTCCGCCTCGAGCCGTTACCCGAACAAGCCAGCCGCAGGGGCGGCGGAGGCTTTCCCTCGCATCCACCAACGATTCGATAGACATCAGCACCACTCCATTGCCTCACCGGTCAGTCATGACGGCCCTGAAGCCGCGCCCCCGGCCGGTTTCCGGAGTGCCCTGGGAAGGAGAATCCATGGCGGATCCCGTGGTGACCGACGTCGGGACGTCGGCACGCAAGATCAACCGCGAAGACCCGAACGGCGGATGCCCGGTCGTGCAGGACGCCGACGGCGCATGGCGGATCAGCGGGTACGCCGCCGGACAGGCGGTGCTGCGCAGCCTGGAAACCAAGCAAGCCGGCCTCGGTATCGACGCCTCTAAGGCGATCCCCAAGCGGATCCGCCGGCCGGTGCTGCACAGCGACGGCCCCGAGCACCGGGAACGCCGCCGGCTGACCGCACGATTCTTCACTCTACGCAGGGTCGACGAGCACTACCGCGAGCTGATGCACCGCGTCGCCGACGAGCAGATCGACCGGTTGCGCCGCGAGCGGAGCGTCGACCTGTCCGAGCTCAGCTTCGCCCTCGCCGTCGAGGTCGCCGCCGCGGTGATCGGCCTCACCAACAGCCGCCCCGGCATGGCCGCCCGCCTGGAACGGTTCGCCCAGGGAGACCTCGGACCGCCGAATGTCACCAGCATCCGCGGCATCAGGCAGTTCATCCGGCAGAACCGCCACGCCCTCGCCTTCTACCTCGCCGACGTGCGCCCCGCGGTACGCGCCCGCCGTCGGCGACGCACCGACGACCTCATCTCACACATGATCGATCAAGGCTGCACCAACGCCGAGATCTTCGCCGAGTGCGTCACCTTCGCACCCGCAGGAATGATCACCACCCGGGAGTTCATCAACGTCGCCGCCTGGCACCTGTTCACCGACGACACACTGCGCGCCCGCTACCGCGACGCCGACCAGACCGAACGGATCGCGATCCTGCACGAGCTCCTGCGATTGGAACCGGTCATCTCCACTCTCAAACGGCGCACGACAGCCGACATCCACCTACCGGGCCCACGCGGCCCGCTGACGATCCCAGCCGGCGCCCAGATCGACATCGCGGTGAGCAGCACCAACGTCGACACGCAGGCCATCGGCGCCGACCCGTACACGGTCCGCCCCGCCCGCCCGATCGGCGACGGCGTGAGTCCGGCGGGGCTGAGCTTCGGCGAGGGGCCCCACAAATGCCCCGGCGCACACGTCGCCATCCACGAAACCGACATCTTCCTGCACAAGCTGTTCATGCTCGACGGCCTACGCATGGCCAGCCCACCTCAGGTCACCCTCCGGGACGAGATCGCGGCCTACGAGCTGCGCGGTCTCGTCGTCGCGCTCGACTGAATCATCGCGTTCGGTTGAATCGTCGCTCTCGATTGACCTGGCCCCACGCGCCCGGCACCAGGTACCGGGCACCAGGTACCGGATCCGCGTCGTCGCCGACGATGAACCTGAGGCGTCACGGCACTCCCGGATCCATCACTCCCGGATCCATCAGCTCGGCCTGGCCGTTACGGATCTCCGCTCGGGCGTGCGCGACGAGCTCCTGAACGTCCCGTTCCACCTCGTCGGGGCCAAGCCCGAGCGCCGGCCCGATGTGGAGCGACCACACCTCGGACCGCAGGTTGGTCTCGGAGTCGGGTTCGGCACGGAGGTGGCACGGAGGTTCTGCCGGGCGGCCTCGCGGTTCTGGCGGAGGCGGGCGGCCACCCGCCTCGGCGTGATGGGGTCGGCCATGGGTGTCGGCGGAGGAACTCACGCCTTCATGCTGATATGCACCCGGAGGCATTCCCGCGCCGGCCCGCTCCTGGTGACGCCCCATCGTCTCCAGCCGCCTGGCGATCGGAATCCAGGAATTCCTCGCCCGCATCCGCGCGGTCAGCCGGCGGGCCGCGGGACACTGGGCCGATGCCGCGTCCCTTCCAACAGATCGATGTCTTCTCAAGATCCCCATATCAGGGCAATCCGGTAGCCGTCGTACTCGACGGATCGGGACTCGACCCGGAGGAGATGCAACGGTTCGCCCGGTGGACGAACCTCTCGGAGACCACCTTCATCCTGCCGCCCACCTCACCGGACGCCGACTACCGGGTCCGGATCTTCACGCCCGGTGCCGAGCTGGCCTTCGCGGGGCATCCCACGCTGGGTACCTGCCACGCCTGGCTGACCACCCGGCCTCCGGCCGAACGGGGCGATGTGGTCGTTCAGGAGTGCGGTGCCGGGCTTATTCCCGTTCGGCGGACCGCGGACGGACTCGCGTTCGCCGCACCCCCGCTGCGACGCTCGGGGCCGGTCGAGGAGGCACTCATCCAGCGCATCAGCACGGTGCTGGGCATCGCCCGCGACGACATCGTGGCCGCCGAGTGGGCGGACAACGGGCCGGGATGGATTGCTGTTCTGCTCGACAGCGCCGAGGCGGTCCTCGCGTTGCAACCGGGCATCGTCGACCTGCATCTCGGCGTGCTCGGCCCGTATCCGCCAGAGTCGACCGAGACGTTCGAAGTTCGGGCCTTCTTCCCCGTGAACGGCACGATGAGGGAGGATCCGGTAACCGGAAGCCTCAACGCGTCCGTCGCCCAATGGCTGCTCCGGACCGGACGAGCGAGCGCGCCTTACACCGTGAGCCAGGGAACACTGCTCCACCGGACCGGACGGGTGCACATCTCCGC
>NZ_CDWWEW010000143.1:0-7604 GCF_977966315.1 Frankia sp. CeRuru1 | reverse complement strand
GGACGGGTGCACATCTCCGCTGATGCGGACGGCACGGTCTGGATCGGCGGCGACCCGATCACCTGCGTGTCCGGCTTCGTCGAGCTGTAGGTTCCCCCGGCGGGAAGAACCGCCGCCGCGCGAGACGCCGAACGACGGCGCCTGCCCGGCTCCGCCGGACCGCCCGCGCGATCCAGATCCTCCCGCCCCCGAGGCCCCGAGGCCTCCCACGTCCGGGCAAGAGACGGCCGGACGCGGGAAAGGCGCCCGGATACGCGTCAGTTTTCGATCCAACCGTACTTCTCGGCCACGCCCATCAGCTCGCTTCTGACCCGAACTATCTGCGTCCCCGTCAGGGTCGGGTCGATCCGGAGCAACAGTTCGGTGATTTCCTGGGTGAACTCCCCGACCGGCAGGACGTCACAGAGAGCGTCGGAATCGTCCGCGTGGACGGTTCCCCTCGTCGGCGCCGGAGCGGCCAGGCCCGAAGCCGCAGGCGTGGACCTGAGGATGCGGGCCGAACTGGCCTTCAGCCCACGCTCGCCCTCCTCGATCTCGAACTCCATGACGGCCCCGGGGACGACGAGATTCTTCTCAACAAGAAGATCGTTGGCATGTAGGAAAATATCGTCTCCTCCGTCGCTGGGAGCTATGAAACCGTAACCCCGAACATGGTCGAAGCGAAGAACCTTACCTGTACTCACGACTCACCTCAACAACACCCGAAAGACCATACGATTATCCACCGCTACTTCGCCCACCCAACCGCCACGTGGCGGGCCGGACGGCTCGAGAGTGAAGCATACCCCCACAGCCCCAACCGACCGCAAGCCCGACGCATCCACCCTCACCCTCGACGGAAACAACCGCGCCAATGCCCACCCACGCTACCTCGGTTGAGACCAACGTTCAACGCGGAACGATGGGTCATCCTTTCGCGATTACGACCACACCCCCAAGACGGATCCGCGATCACAGAAACGAACGTGTGTTCGACACTGCCGGGCGAGGGGGCTACGCTTACAACCATGTTCACGTCCACACCGTCCCCGGCCACCTGACCATGATTGTCGCCATCCCGAGCCGCCGACGCCTGTCTCCGAACGTCCGGAGGACGTCCTCGCCGCATTCCGCCGGACGCCCGCGCCGCGCCGGTCAGTCACTCCCTGAGCCCCGGCCCGCCACCGAGAGACTGACAGGCATGCACGTCACCATTCCACCTGCCCGAGGATCTCGCCGAATTCAGCGACAGAGGCGCGGACCAGAATGCACGGGTCCGCCCTCAACTCGAAAACAGCTCAGGGATTCAGCAGATTCGGGGAAGTTGCTCGCCGACCGGGAGGTCCACCACGCGGCTCGCGCCGAGACCGGTCCTCGCGACCACCATTCCCGGGTGTTCCGCGGTCACCGTACCTATCACGGCCGCGTTTCGGCCGAGTGGGCACGCGCGCATCGCCTCAAGCACCCGATCGGCGTCCCGCGGCGCGACCATCGCCACGAGCTTGCCCTCGTTGGCAATGTAGAAGGGGTCCAGCCCGAGAATGCTGCAGGCATCGAGGACCGGCTCGGGAACGGGAACATGCCGTTCGGTGATGACGATTCCCACCCGCGCGGTCCGCGCGATCTCGTTGAGTGTCGCGGCCAGTCCTCCGCGCGTCGGGTCCCGCAGGGCGTGCACGTCCGCACCGGTGCGCAGCATAGCGCCGACCAGTCCGTGCAACGGAGCGGTGTCACTGCGGACCTCCGTGGCAAATTCCAGGCCCTCCCGGCAGCTGAGCACGGCGATCCCGTGCAGCCCGATCTCGCCGCTGACCAGGACGACGTCGCCCGCCCGGGCCCGAGCGGGCCGGATGTCGACGCCGTCGGGAACCAGGCCGATCCCCGCCGTGTTGACGTAGACCCCGTCACCGTGACCGGCATCGACGACCTTGGTGTCACCGGTTACCAGCCGGACGCCCGCGGCACGGGCCGCCGCTCCGAGCGCATCCGCCACCCGGCCGAGATCGGTCAGCTCGGTGCCCTCTTCCAGGATGAACGCGGTCGAGAGGTACCGGGGTTCGGCGCCGGACATCGCCAGGTCGTTGACAGTTCCGTTGACCGCGAGATCGCCGATCGAGCCGCCGGGGAAGAACAACGGTCGAACGACGTAGGAGTCGGTGGTGAACGACACCCGTGCGCCGTCGACGGTGACCACGGCCGCGTCCCCCAGGTCCTCCGGACCGCCCGCGCCGGCGACTCCGAAGGCCGGCAGGAAGAGATGCTCGACGAGTTCGGCCGACATCGCGCCCCCGCCGCCATGCCCCATCACGATCGTGGGGCACTCCACCAACGGCACAGGACAGGTCCACCCGGCCGGATCCACCGCCGTCACGGCCTCATCCACCATGTCCCACCTCCAGCGCACGTCCCACCTCCAGCGCACGTCCCGCTTCCGGCGAGGCCTGCGCAACCGCCGGAGAGGTGCTCATCCGGCGGTAGAGGTAGTAGGCGGCACAGGCCCCTTCGGAGGACACCATGGTCGCGCCGAGCGGGGTCCGCGGCGTGCACTGCCGTCCGAAGGCCACGCACTCATGCGGCTTGATCAAGCCTTGGAGCACCTCGCCCGATCGGCACGCCGACGACTCGGCCGTGTGGACGTCCGCCACGGCGAACCGCAGCTCCGCGTCGAAGTCGCGGTAGGCCGGCGACAGGCGCCAGCCGCTGCCCGGGATGACACCGATGCCCCGCCAGGCCCGGTCGGCCACCTCGAAAACGTCCCGCAGCATCGCGATGGCGGCTGGGTTGCCGGCGGCCGGAACCGCCCGGGGATAGGCGTTCTCCACCTCGTGTCGGCCGGCCTCCAGCTGCACCACGGTGCGCCGGATGCCCTCGAGGAGGTCGAGTGGTTCGAAGCCGGTGACCACGATCGGCACGCCGTAACGCCGCGCCAGAGCCGGGTACTCGCCGGTGCCCATCACGCTGCAGACGTGACCAGCGGCCAGGAACCCCTGGACACGGCAGCTCGGCGACTCCATGATCGCAGCGATCGCCGGCGGTACCAGCACATGCGACACCAGCAGGGAGAAGTTGCCCAAGCCGAGCCGTTTCGCCTGGAAAACCGTCATCGCGTTGGCCGGCGCAGTGGTCTCGAATCCGATCCCGAAGAACACGACCTCCCGATCGGGGTTGCGCTGGGCGATCGTCAGGGCGTCCAGCGGGGAGTAGACCACCCGGATGTCGGCACCCGCGCTCTTCACCCGGAAGAGGTCCCGATCGCTCCCCGGCACCCGCAGCATGTCGCCGAAGGAGCAGAAGATGACGCCCGGCCGCGCGGCGATCTCCAGAGCCCTGTCGATGATCTCGAGCGGGGTCACGCACACCGGGCAGCCGGGACCGTGGATCATCTCGATGCCCTCGGGCAGAAGCTGATCGATACCGTGCCGGATGAGCGAGTGGGTCTGCCCACCGCAGACCTCCATGATCGACCATGGGCGGGTCGTCGTCGCGTGGATCTGTTCCAGCAGCCGACCGGCCAGCTCCGGATCCCGGAACTCCTCCAGATACCTCACCGCGTCATCCCCTCCTCCTCGCCGGCCCCGCGGGCCGTGGCACTCACACCGTCCGCACCGTCACCCAACTCCTCGGTCAGGAGTCCCATCCGCGCGAAGGTGGCCAGCGACGCCAACGCCGACCGTTCGTCCAGCCGTTGGATCGCGAACCCCACATGCACGATCACGTACTCGCCGACCGTGATCTCGGGCAGGTACTGCAGGCAGACGTCCTTGCGCACACCTCCGAAATCGACCTCGGCCATCCGGGCCCCGTGGCGTTCCTCGATCCCCACCACCCGTCCTGGAACCGCGAGACACACCTGTTCCTCACCCCTTTTCCCGCGCCTTTTCCCGCGCTGCGGCGACGAGCAGCTGACCGAGAGCGATCCCCCCGTCATTCGGAGGTACCCGCGCATGCCGCAGCACCGTGAAGCCCCCCGCACGCAGTGCCCTGGATGCAGCCGTCGCCAGAACGGCGTTCTGGAAGACCCCGCCGGTGAGTCCGACCAGGTCAAGGCCCACCTCTACGCGTGCTCGCCGGGCGAGGTCCACGATCATCGCCACGACGGCTGTATGGAAACGGGCCGCGGCGGTGTCCACGGCGAGCCCGGCCGACAGATCCCTCACCATCGCCCGGATGACCGGCGCCGGGTCGATAATCAGCGGCCTGCCCGGCCCCTGCCCGCGCAAGGCGAACGCGTGGCGTTCGCGGTCGTCCGCGCCGCCGCCGGTCGCGGCCCGCGCCCGGGCCTCCAGCTCGATCGCCGCCTGCGCCTCGAAGTCGACCTCGTGACGGATGCCGAGCAGCGAGCTGACCGCGTCGAAGAGCCGCCCCATGCTGGAGGTCGGCACGCAGCCCAGCCCGCTGGCCAGCTGGTGGGTCAGCGCCCGCCGCTCCGGCTGCGGGCAGGCGACGACCGGCGGCAGGGTGGGATCCCAGCGGACTCCGGCGGCGTGCAGATGGGCAAGCGCCATCCGGCAGGGCCGCCGAACCGCGGCGTCCCCACCGGCAAGCGGCACATAGCCCAGGTGGGCGAAGCGCCGGAACCCGTGGTAGTCGGCGATCAGCACCTCGCCGCCCCACACGGCCCGGTCGGGGCCGTAGCCGGTCCCGTCAAAGGCGAATCCCACCACCGGCCGGGTGCCGTCGAGGCCGTGCTCGGCCATCAGCGCGGCCACATGGGCATGGTGGTGCTGCACGGTCCGTACCGGTCGGCCGGCAGCGTGCCGCACCGCCCACTGGCGCGACCGGTAGCCCGGGTGCGCGTCGGTGACGAGCTGGCGGGGGGTGACGCCGGTCAGGTGCTCGAGGTGCCGCTCGGCGGCATCGAGGGCGCGCATGGTGGCCAGGTCGTCCATGTCCCCGATGTGCCCGCTGAGCCAGGCCGACCGGCCCGAGCCCAGGCCGCAGGTGTTCTTGAGGTCGGCCCCGACGGCCAGCGTCGGGGGCACCTCGAACGGCAGCGGCACCGGCAGCGGCGCGTAGCCACGCGAGCGGCGTACCGGCGACGGGGCACCGTCGACCACCCGGACAACGGAGTCGTCGCAGGGCACTCGGATCGGACGGTCGTGGCGCAGCCAGCCATCGACGAGCGGAGCGAGCCGGCGCAGGGCGTCGGCGTCGCCGGCCGCGATCGGCTCGCCGCCGAGGTTCCCGGAGGTCATCACCAACGGCGGCCATCCGGCGGTGCCGACGGTTCGATGGACGGGCCCGGGCTCGCCTGGCAGGCCGAGCAGCAGATGGTGCACCGGCGTGTAGGGCAGCAGCAGACCGAGATCGGGGTTGTCCGGGGCGACGGAGTCGGCGAGCGCGGGACGGCCGTCGCGGCGACGGCGCACCAGCACGATGGGCCGAGCGGGGTCGGTGAGCAGGGCCGCCTCCCACTCGTCGACATGCGCCAGGGCCCGGGCCGCAGCCAGGTCGTGGACCATGACGGCGAACGGCTTGCCGCCGCGCCGTTTGCGGCGTCGCAGGGTCGTCACCGCCGTCGGGTCGGTCGCGACGCAGGCGATGTGGTAGCCGCCCACCCCCTTCACCGCCAGGACGCCACCGTCGGCGAGCAGCCGCCGCGCCGCAGCGAGCGCGTCCTCGCCGGTCCGCGGCGCGCCCGACGGCGACACGAACTCCAGGCGCGGTCCGCACGCCGGGCAGGCGATCGGCTGGGCATGGAAACGCCGGTCGGCCGGATCGGAGTACTCCCGCTCACACACGGGGCACATGGCGAACCGGGCCATCGTCGTTGCCGGCCGGTCGTAGGGAAGGTCGGTGATGATCGTGAACCTGGGTCCGCAGTTGGTGCACGTGATGAACGGATGCCGGTAACGCCGGTCCGCGGGGTCGGCCAGTTCCCGCAGGCAGTCCGGGCATGTCGCCACGTCGGGGGCCGCCGCCGTACGCCCGCCCGCGGCCGGCCGGGACCGGGCGATCGCGAAGCCGGATCCGCCACAGGGCGGAAGTTCCGTGGTCACGACCCGCTCGACCATGGCCAGCGGCGGCACGTCGCAGCGAAGCCGGCGGGCGAAGTCCTCGACCGCGCCGGGGGTTCCCTCGACCTCCGTGACCACGCCGCCGGTGTCGTTGCGCACCCAGCCGGTCAGAGCCAGCTCCGTCGCGGCGGCGTGGACGAATGGCCGGAAGCCGACCCCCTGGACCAGCCCCTGGACGACGAACCGTCGCCGGGCCCGGCCGCCCGGGCCGGCCTCCCGACTCGGTTCACCGGCCCCGCCCACCGAGAGCGCCGGCCGGGTCATGCGGCCCGCCGTGCCGTCCGCCATCACATCTTCTCGATCATGATGTATCGGACGAGGGCCGGATACTCCCTCCAGAACAGGCCGACGGCACCGGCCACGCCGACGGTCGCCAGCACCAGCTTGCGACTACTCATGCTCCACCTCCTCGGTACCGCTTTCTCATGGGTATCCGCGGGCTTCGGGTGGTGCGCCGCCCGCTGGGCGCTACCCCGGCGGCAGGTTGGGCATGCTCCTCGGTGCGACGGGATTGCGCCTCTTCGGCCGGACGCCGGTGGAGCGCCGTGCGTCGGCGCTGCCATCGGCGTGGTGCCCCGCCTGCCATCGGTACGAACCGGTCGCGTTGCCCTGCGCTACCCCCTTGACGTGCGCGGTGGCGTCCGGCGCGACGTCGGGCTTACCGACCCGGATCTCAGCCATCTCGTCCTCCCCTCCCTCTCTTTCCTCTCAGCCCCGCCCCGCGGGGCCCGCGCGGCCCTGGCCCGTGAGATGGACCGGCCGTGCGGGCGCAACGGGCTCCCGGACCCCGGCCCGCACCGGGCTTGCGGGCCGGCGGCCGAGATCGGCGAAGAACCCGTCGATCGCCGGCCGCACGCGCCTGCCTCCGGACAGGCCCCTCCACTCCCGCCGGATGACCGCCACGAGCCGGTGACAGTCGTCGACGGGAACGATCCAGTGCTCGTGGCGGCCGTGGGCGGTGTTCGTCAGCAGCGCCTCGACCAGCGGTGTCAGGTCACCCAGCGCCGGGCAGCGCCGCACGATGCCGCGCCACGTGCCGGGCTCGACGTCCCAGCGGGTGGCGCCCATCGGGCTGGGATAGCGGGCGCTGACCGAGCCGTCGGTCCCGACGACGAAGAACGCCAGCCCCACCGGGGTACCCAGCTCGTCCGCGTCGAGTGCGGGAAGCCGCAGCCGTCGCCGGGGAACAAGCCGGAAGTGCCCACGCCCGGCCGCCTCCCGGTCGAACAGCAGCGCGCACGCCTGGCAGGCGCAGAGCAGCTCGTCGCGTTGTTCGTCGAGGATGTGCCGATGCTCCGCCGGCACGGCGGTCCGGCACATGTCGCAGCGGGCCTCGGCCGCGCCGGCGCGGCCGGTCGCGGCGCGCACAAGCCGCCGCAACGCGCCGTCGGACGTCGGGGACGTCGGGGACGTCATGGGCCCACCCCGTCAGCGACGGGCCGGGCGAGCACCGTGTCGAGGGGAACGAAGGCGGTCCGCTCGGGTGCGCCCGGCGCGGGCAGGCGCCGGACGTCAGACAGCTCCGGCGCGACGGCGAGCACGGCCTGGCGAACCGCCTCGGTGATCCCCGCCGAGGTCGAGCCACACCCGCCGAGGGTCAGCCGGACC
>NZ_CDWWEW010000142.1:6784-12134 GCF_977966315.1 Frankia sp. CeRuru1 | reverse complement strand
CACGGCGGCCGCTGGTCCCCGCGCCCACGGAGCCCGGGCGTCGCGTCGGGCCCGGCCCCAGGCGACGAGGTAGGCCAGCGCCGCCATGGGGACCAGCATGATCGCCAGTGACTTCGTCAGAAGGGCGAGGCCGACGAAGACCCCCGTCCAGGCCGCGGTGCGCAGGGAGGTGTCCCCGCGCAGCACGTAGACGATCGAGACCGTGGCCAGGCCGCTGGTCAGAACCAGCAGGTTGTCGTTGTTGACGCTGGATCCGATGTGGGTGAGCTGGGGGATCCCGAGCGGTACCAGGGCGGCACAGATCCCCGCCACCCGGCTGCCACCGCTGAGCCGGTTCGCCCCGGCCCAGGCGAGCAACGGCAACGGCGCGACCATTGCCACGCTGACCAGGCGCAGGATCCCGATGATCTTGTCCCAGCGCAGGTGGTCGCCACCGCCGGGGACGGCCTTGAGAATCATGGCGTCAACCCAGTAGTACAGCGGGGGATGCTGCACGAGCTGCTGGATGCCACCCTTCGGCGCCGGCGTCCGGTCCAACTCCTCCCAGCTGGGACGATCGTGGCGGGGGACGGCGTCGGCCGCGGTGAACGGGCCGGCGGACAGGTCGCGGGGCCGCTCCTTGGATCCATAGGGGGCGGCCATGATCGCCCCTACGCCACCCTGCGTCACGATCGTACGGCCCGGATGCGGCCAGCCCTTGCCCTCGACGAGCCGCATCACAGCGTCCACGTGGTTCGGTTCGTCGGGCGCATGGTACTGCGGCATCATCACCGACCAGCCGGCCAGCAGCGCGGTGAAGAGCAGAGTGATCACCCAGATGGCCGCAGGGGTGGTGCGGAGAATCCCCCACGGCCGGAAGCGCGTCCCCACCGGGAACACGTCTCCGCCGGCCTCGGCGTCGGCGCGGGCCGTTGCGGTCGAATCCACAGAGTCACCCACGAGTGGCAGAGTCCCATCGGACGAAGGTGGAGTCATGCTACGGATCCCCGATTCCCCGTCGGCATCATGGGTGCCCTCCTCCCGTCAGCCCTGGTCGCGCACGGTGGTGTGGGTGCTTCCGGGCTGGTATCCAGACCGTTGTCGCGGTGTTCCCGGACTGGCGGTGTTCCCGGACCGGCGGTGTTCCCGGACCGGCGACGTCACAGCCTGCAACCATCATCGTGACCGCTCGAGGGCTGGTTCACCGTTATTGAATCGGGGGATCGAGGCGGATGTCTTCGGCTATCCGGATGCAAAGTCAGCCGGATAGCACGGATAGCAGGATCTGTCGAATAGCAGGATCTGTCGGATTTGGGCGAGGCGAAGATTCCGGTTTTAGGCGTGGCCGCGGAGCTGTCCGCGTGGCACGCGGGCAGCCGAGGCCCGACGTCCGGAGCGCGCGATCCGGGCGCCGGATCAGCGCCAGGAGTCGATGTGGCCGACGATCTTCGCGGGGGATCCGGCGGCGACGGCCTTGGGCGGCACGTCCCGGGTCACCACCGAGCCCGCGGCGACGACGGCGCTCTCGCCGACCGTCACGCCCTTGAGCACGATAGCCCCCGTGCCGATCCAGGCCCGGTCCTCCAGCACAATCGGCCCGCTCATCGGCTGCTCCACGCCGTCGACGACCATCGGATGGAAGTCGTTGTCGAGTAGCTGGGTGTCCCACGAGACGTTGCAGCGGGCGCCGATCGAGACGCGTTCGCGCACGAGGATCTTGGCGAACCCGTTGATGTTCGCCCCGGGGCCGAGTTCCAGTACGCCCGAGTCGACGACGATCCGCACGCCCCGCTGCAGCGACACGACACCTTCGCAGCGCAGGCGGCCCTCGGGATGCACCCGGATGATCGAGGTGTCGCGCCGGGTCGACAGTCCGAACGCGCCGAGCCCCACCCGCAGCGCTGCGCCCTCGGCGAACTCGATGCGTTCCCGGCCTTCGATCACGGTGGGGGAACCGGTCCAGATCGGTTGCCTGTACGCGAGCGGGTAACGCAGCCCGGCCACGAACGAGCGGGCTGAGGTCTCCTGCGCCGCCCGCAGCGAACGAACGTGCCGCACATACTCCCGCAGATCACTTCTGAACGCACCCACGGAGCAACAGTAGGCGCTGCCCCGGTGGCCGGGACCGCCCGGCTGTCGGCTCGCCGGGGCGGGCATGCCACTCTAGAGTCGTGCGCGAGCCCTCGACGGAGCGTGCACCATCGCCACGGACCGGCGATCGGGGCGGGAACTGACGACGTCGGGCCGCCAGGACGCCGGCCCGGGACGCCGCTGGGCCGGAACGACGACCGGGAGCCACACCGACGTGAGTGTCAGCGCCATCCACCGACCTGAACATCCGCAGGCCGGCACCCCAGTGCGGGCGGCTTCCGGGGACGGCGTCGCTGCCGCCGGTCCGGACACCCCCTACGTGACCATCGTGCTGCCCTGCTACAACGAGCAGGACCATGTGGTGCTCGAACTCGAGCGCATCACCGCCGCGATGGACGGGAGCGGTTACTCCTACGAAGTCTTGGCGATCGACGACAAGTCGACTGACAACACGCTCGCGGTGCTGCGCGAGGTGGCCCCGCGGTTCCCGTGCATGCGGGTGATGCCGTTCCGCCGCAACGGTGGTTCCGGCACGGCCCGCCGGATCGGGACCCAGGAGGCCCGCGGCAAGATCGTCGTCTGGACCGACGCCGACATGACGTACCCGAACGAGCGCATCCCGGAGTTCGTCCGTTACCTGGACGACAACCTCGACGTCGACCAGGTCGTCGGGGCGCGCCGCACCGAGGAGGGCACTCACAAGTGGGCCCGGGTGCCGGCGAAATGGTTCATCCGGATAATCGCCCAGCGGCTGTCCGGCATGAAGATTCCCGACCTCAACTCCGGGCTTCGCGCCTTCCGCCGGGACGTTTCTCTGCCCTATCTGCGGCTACTGCCCCCCGGTTTCTCCTGCGTCACCACGATCACGATGTCCTTCCTGTCGAACCAGCATCCGGTGGATTACCTCCCGATTGATTACGCAAAACGGTCCGGAACGTCGAAGTTCCATCCCTTCCGGGACGCGCGGCGTTACATCCTTCAGGTGCTGCGGATGGTGATGTACTTCGATCCGATCAAGGTTCTTATGCCGGTCGCCCTGTGGATCATGGGTTTGGGTTTTGTCAAGCTGATCGTGGACGTGATCCGCTACGACTTCCATGTGGCGACGTCGACGCTGCTGGCGATTCTGGTCGGCTTCCAGATCGTCGTGCTGGCCTTGATCGGCGATCTGGTGGCCCGCTCGCGCAGCGACACCTGACCGGCGTGCGCATCGCGATCGTCGGTCCGACCCATCCCTACAAGGGGGGGATCGCGCAGCACACCACCGAGCTTGCGCACCGGCTGTCGGCGCGGGGCCACGAGGTGGCGGTCGAGTCCTGGTCGGCGCAATACCCCGCGCGGCTCTATCCCGGCGTGCAGCGCGTCGCCGAGCCCGAGATGGAGCCGTTCGAGGTCACCCGCTACCCGTTGTCGTGGCGCAGACCGGATGGGTGGATCCGGCTCGGCAGGCGCCTGCGGCGGCAGGCCGACGCGGTGATCCTGGTCGTCGTCACTCCCGTGCAGGCCCCGGCGTACCTGGGCGTCCTCGGCGCACTGCGGGCCCCGGGGCTGCGGGCCCGGGGGCTGCGCGGCCGGGGCACGGGTTCCGGGCGAGCGGGTTCCGGAGGCGCGGGTCCCACGGTCGTGGCACTCTGCCACAACGTCCTGCCGCACGAGCGCCGGGCCGTGGACGAACCGCTGACCAGTGCGGTGCTGCGCCGGTCGTCGGCTGTTCTCGTCCATACGCCGGCCCAGGCGGAGCTCGCCGCGTGCCTCACCCCCGCTCCGGTCCTGGTGGCCGAGATGGCCACGCACCTGTGGTCCTCGCGTCTGCCGTCCTCGGGTCCGTCCTCCTCGGGTCCGTCCTCCTCGGGTCTGCCGTCCTCGCCGCCCGGGCCGGCCGCCGGCCGCGGTGGGCCATCCGCCGACGTCACCCGGCGCAATCTGCTGTTCTTCGGGCTGGTGCGGCCGTACAAGGGACTGGACGTCCTGCTGCGGGCGTTGGCCCGCGGGCCGGCGGACGTCCGTCTCACCGTCGCCGGCGAGTTCTGGGGCGGGACGGGGGAGACCGCCCGGCTGGTCGAGGAGCTCGGCCTGGCCACCCGGGTGGACCTGCGGTCGGGCTATGTCGACGCGGCGGAGGTGCCCGCGCTGTTCGCCGGTGCCGACGCCCTGGTGCTTCCCTACCGGGCCGGAACGGCGTCGCAGAACGTCGATCTCGCGCACCTGCACGGCGTGCCGGTCGTGGCGACCACGGTGGGAACACTCGCCACCACGGTCCGCGACGGTGTGGACGGTCTACTCGTGCCGCCCGACGACGCGGAGGCGCTGGCGGTGGCGCTGCGGCGGCTCTACGAGCCCGGCGTGCTCGCCGGGCTGCGCTCGAAGGTCATACCGCCGGACATCGACGGGGCGTGGGAGCGTTACCTTGATGTGACGTTGGGCGCGCTTGGGCACACCTGAGCCGTGGCGTATGCGCGAGTCACGGCCCATCCATGGGTCACGGCCCATCCATGGATCGTGGACCACGCGTGAATCGTGGACTCGGAAGGCGGACTGGAATGAGCAAGGCTGACCGGATGGGCCGGGCTGACCGGACGGGCGGGGCCGACCTGTGAGCCCGGTGCGGGACGACGCCCTCGCCTTCGTGGGCCATCAGGTACATGTCATGCGTCGCCGGGAGGTCGGCACCCTGCTGTCGTGGGCGGGGGAACTGGCCGGGCGCACCCTGCTCGATGTGGCCGGCGGTGACGGCTACTGGGCCGGCCAGGCCGTCCGTCGCGGGGCTCGGGCGGTGTGCCTCGACCTCGCCCGGCACAAGCTGCAGTTCGGTCGCCGGCTGCGCGGGCATCCCGGGCTCGTCGAGGGGGACGCCTTGGCGCTGCCGTTCGCCGCGGCCACGTTCGACGTCGTCATGTCGGTCTGCGCCATCGAGCACTTCGACGATGGGCCGGCCGCGCTTGCCGAGATGGCGCGGGTGCTGCGTCCGGGTGGCGACCTGGTGATGTCTGCCGACGCCCTCACCCGGGCGGCGTCCTGGCCGGATCTGTTCGACCGGCACCGCGAGCGCTACCACGTCAGGCACACCTATTCCGGCGACCATCTCGCCAAGCTGCTCGACGATGTCGGGCTCGAGGTCATTCGGCAGACGTACATGTTCCGCAGCGAACGCGCCGAGCGGCTCTACCTGACCTTGTCCGCCAAGGGCGGCAGGACGGGATGGAACGCCGCGGCCGTGCTCTCGCCGGCCGTCGCCCTGTCGGACCGGCGGGCTCCCGACACCGCGGGCAGCGTCGTACTC
>NZ_CDWWEW010000142.1:0-6759 GCF_977966315.1 Frankia sp. CeRuru1 | reverse complement strand
CGCCCGCAAACGGGAGGGCTGAACGATGGCGTCCGCCGGCCGGTCGGCACGCCCGGGCCCCGGCCGTGAACCGCGCCGGCAGCCGGAGCACGGGCCGCGGACGGGCCCGCCGCCGCCCCCCACCTCCCTGCGTAACCAGCGCATCCTCGCCGTCGTCCTGACCGTGCTGCTGTTCGGGCTGATCGTGGCCGGGACGGGTGCCGGGTTCGCGCTCTTCGGCCATCGGGGCTGGGGATACCTGGTCGGCGGGATCTCCTGCGCCGTGATGGCACTCGCGGCCCTGCGCGCCTGCGGCCGCTGACCCCGCCGGCCCACCGGCCCCGGCTGTCCGGGGACCGGGCCGGCTGCCCGGGAATGGAGGAGGCAGGGGCAGACTGTGACCCGTGCGTGTGGGTTTCCTTGTCGAGCAGCTGCTCGCGCCGGTTCCTGGCGGGACCGGGCGCTACTCCGCCGAGCTCGCGGCGGCGCTCGCCCGCACCGCCGCCCCCGAGGACCGGGTGACCGGGTGGTGTGCCGGGCGCCGGGAGGTCGGTCCGGCCGTGCTGCCCGGCGTCTTCGGCCCGTTCCGACTTGGTCTGCCTCGCCGCGCACTCGCCGTGGCCTGGGCGCGTGGCGTGGGTCCGGCCCCGACAGGGGTGGACGTCATTCACGCTCCGACCCTGCTGGTGCCACCCGCGGGTGGTACCCGGGGGTTCGTGACCGGTTCGGTGGCGGACGCCCTGCGCGCCCTCGACGACCGGACCGGTTCTCGGACCGGGTCCCGGCGCGGGCGACGGTCCGGTGGCTCCCGGCGTTCTCCGGATTATCGGCGCTCTCTTGGTTATCGGCGCTCTCCTGGTTATGTGGACTCATCTCCACCTTCCGGACTTTCCGGCGCGCCGCCCCGTCCGTCGCTGGCTTCCTGGGCCTCCGGAACCGTCGCGCCGGCCCTGGGCGATTCCCTGGACCGGCGCCGGCCGCGCCCGAAGCTCGTCGTGACGATCCACGACGCCGTTCCCTGGACGCATCCCGAGACCCTGACCCCGCACGGGGTCCGGTGGCACCGGCTGATGGGCGAACGGGCCGCACGCCACGCCGACGCGATCGTCGTGCCGACGCTCGCGGTGGCGGCCGAGATCGCCCGGCATCTGCCGATCCCCGAAGACCGCCTGCACGCGATCGGGGAGGGAGTCGCCGACGCCGTGGTCCGGGTTCCGCCCGATGCCGACGCCCGCGCCGCGCGGATGGGGCTACCCCCTCCAGGGCGTTATCTACTCACCCTCGCCACGCTCGAACCCCGTAAGGGCCTCGACACCGCGCTCGCGGCGCTGCGACGACCGGGCGATCCGGGCCTGCCGTTGGTCCACGTCGGCGCGACCGGCTGGGGTGGGCTGGACGTGCGCGCGGCGGCGGCCAGGCACGGTCTGGGCGCGGACCGGGTGCGCACCCTTGGGCGGCTCAGTGACGAGGATCTCGCCGTGGTCCTGTCCCGTGCGGGCGTACTGCTCGCGCCGAGCCGGTCGGAGGGCTTCGGGCTGCCGGTCGTCGAGGCGATGGCGCACGGTGTGCCGGTCATCGTCTCGGATGCCCCCGCGCTGGTCGAGGTCGGTGGGGACGCCGCCGTGGTAGTCGGGGTGGACGACCCGGCCGCGCTGGGCGCCGCGGTGGCGAAGGTCATGGGCGATCCGGGCCTGCGGGGGCGGCTGTCGGAGTCTGGACGCCTTCGTGCCCGGTCATTTACCTGGAAAGGGGCAGCACTGGCGACGTGGGCGCTCTACCGTCGAGTCAGCGGTTCCCCCGCCGTGTCCGTCGCCGACGACGGGCGGGCGTAGTGTTGCCCCCGTTGAGAAGCAAGCGGTCACCGTGAAGCAAGCGACCACCCCGTCGCGGGTGGCGCGTCAGGGAGGGAGCGCCGTGGGACCCCGGGTGCTCGTCGACGCCACTTCGGTCCCGGCCGACCGTGGTGGCGTGGGGCGTTATGTCGACGGGTTGGTCGCGGCGCTGGGCGCGACCGGCGCGGACATGGCGCTCGTCTGCCAACGGTCGGATGAGGAACGCTACAGCCGGATGGCCCCACACGCCACCGTTCTGTCCGGGCCGGCGGCCATCGCCCACCGGCCCGCGCGGTTGGCCTGGGAACAGACCGGGCTGCCACTGGTTGCCGAACAGGTGAATGCCGATGTCATCCATTCACCGCACTACACGATGCCGTTGCGGGCGCACCAGCCCGTGTGCGTGACGATTCACGACGTCACCTTCTTCACCGAGCCCGACATGCACACCGCGGTGAAGGGCACGTTCTTCCGGTCCGCGATGCGCACCGCGGTGCGCCGGGCGGTCCGGATCATCGTCCCCTCGAAGGCCACCCGGGACGAGCTGGTGCGGGTGCTCGACGGGGAGCCGACGACCACCGACGTCGCCTACCACGGCGTCGACACGTCGACCTTCCATCCGCCGACCGAGGAGGACAAGCGGCGGGTGCGCCGCCGGCTCGGGCTCGGCGACTCGCGCTACGTCGCGTTCCTCGGGATGTTGGAGCCGCGCAAGAACGTGCCGAACCTCATCCGGGGCTGGGCCGAGGCGGTGCACTGGCGGGACGAGCCGCCCGCGCTCGTCCTGGCCGGCGGCTCCGGCTGGGACGACGACGTCGATGCCGCCGTCGCCTCGGTGCCGAGCCACCTGCGGGTGATCCGGCCGGGTTATCTGCGCTTCTCCGACCTGCCGGGCTATCTGGGAGGTTCGTCACTGGTGGCGTATCCCTCGCACGGTGAGGGCTTCGGGCTGCCGGTGCTGGAGGCGATGGCCTGCGGCGCCCCGGTTCTCACCACGCCGCGCCTGTCGCTGCCGGAAGTCGGCGGCGATGCCGTCGCCTACACCCAGCCGGACGCCGGCTCGATCGCCCGGGAGATGGGCGCCCTGCTCGATGACGCCGAGCGGCGCAGGCAGCTCGGTCAGGCCGGTCTCGCCCGGGCCCGGGAGTTCACCTGGGCGGCCAGCGCCGAGGCGCATCTCGCGAGCTACGCGCGGGCGGTCGCCGAGCGCTGAGGCGCCCGTCGGCCCGGCCCCGGGGCGAGGAACGCCGCAAAGGGCGCGCTACGGTCTCCTCGGTGCAAGGTGCCGTGCGTCGTCACGGGAACGTGTCGGGCGACCAGCGGTGGGCGAGAACGGGCGGGCGAGACATGGGTGTGGATCCGGAGATCCGGGTCGTCGTCGTGACCTTCCGGTCCGGGGAGGTGATCGGCGCCTTCCTCGACTCGCTGGCGAAGGCGACCACGCGGCCCTACGAGGTCGTCGTGGTGGACAACTCGCCGCACCTCGACGAGGGCACGAGGGCGGCCGCCGGGCGGGCCGAGGTGCGCCTGGTGCGCCCGGGTCGCAACCTCGGCTACGGCACCGCGGCCAACCGTGGTGCCGCCGGAGCCCGCGGGCCCTGGCTGGTGATCTCCAATGCCGACATCTCCTTCGCGCCCGGTGCGGTCGACGAACTGATTGCCGCGGCCGACCGCTGGCCGGGGGGCGGGGCCTTCGGCCCGGGGATCATCAATCCGGATGGGGCGCTCTACCCCTCGGCCCGGGACCTGCCCTCTCTCGGCCGCGGGGTGGGGCACGCCTTGTTCGGCTGGTGCTGGCCGACGAATCCGTGGACGGCCTCCTACCGGCGGGAGCGGGGCCTCCCCCGGGAGATGACCGCCGGCTGGTTGTCCGGTTCCTGCCAGCTGCTGCGCCGGGAGGCGTTCGAGGCGGTCGGCGGGTTCGACGAGTCCTACTTCATGTTCATGGAGGACGTCGACCTCGGCCGCCGCGTCGGCGAGGTGTCCTGGCGGTCGGTGTACGTGCCGTCCGCGGTGGTCGAGCACCTCGGCGGGCACTCGACGAAGCGGTCGTCACGGCGGATGGTGCTGGCTCATCACCGCAGCATGTTCCGCTACCTGTCCCGGCAGTACCCCGGCAACGCGCGCGCGCCGCTGCGGCTGCTGCTCGGGGTCGGTCTCGTGGTCCGGCTGCTGCTCGCGCTGATCTTCGCCCGGGACAGCGCGGGGGCGAAGGCGACCCGTTCCGCCGATCTGCTTCCCCGGGGCGGTGCCGCGCGGGGCGCCTGAGCGGATCGCGGCCGGCCGATGGCCGGCAGTCGAGTCGCTGGTAGTTGAGGATGTCCTGGATGTCCGAGATGTTTGGGATATCCGGGCGGCTCGGTGACCCCCGGTCCGACGCAACGTGTCGAAACCATGGCATGCC
Organism: Frankia sp. CeRuru1; assembly: GCF_977966315.1. Lineage (NCBI taxonomy): Bacteria > Bacillati > Actinomycetota > Actinomycetes > Frankiales > Frankiaceae > Frankia > Frankia sp. CeRuru1. Next base: position 2,544 of record NZ_CDWWEW010000142.1, on the reverse strand, counting down.
GTTCGTCGTATGGTCCCGACCCCGATCCGTTTTCAGCGCCCACCGCGTGTTCTGCGACACTGACGCCCCATGGACGCAGTGATGCTTGTCGGCGGTCAGGGGACCCGCCTGCGACCGCTCACGATGTCGGCACCGAAGCCGATGTTGCCGGTCGCGGGGGTGCCGGTCACCGCGCACATGCTGGCTCGCGCGCGAGACGCGGGAATCGACCGGGTGGTGCTCGCCACCTCGTACCGGGCGGAGGTCTTCGAGGAGTACTTCGGGGACGGCTCGGCGCACGGACTCCAGCTGGAGTACGTCACCGAGACCGAGCCGATGGGCACGGGCGGCGCGATCCGCAACGTGGCCGAGCGGCTCCACGGGGGACCGGACGATCCGGTCGTGATCTTCAACGGTGACATCCTCGCCGGTCTGGACCTCCAGGCCCTCGTCGCGCGGCACACGGGGACCGGCGCGGCGGTCACCCTGCATCTGACTCGGGTGGTGGACCCGCGTGCCTTCGGGGTCGTGCCCGTCGACGACGATGGTCGCGTCACCGCCTTCCTGGAGAAGACCCCGGACCCGCCCACCAATCTGATCAACGCCGGGTGCTACGTGTTCCGGCGGTCCGTCATCGACACGATCCCGACGGGACGACCGGTCTCGGTCGAGCGGGAGACCTTCCCGGGACTGCTGGCCGCCGGCACGACGGTCATGGGTTACCCGGATGACACCTACTGGCTCGACCTCGGAACTCCCGCGGCGTTCGTGCAGGGCAGTCGCGATCTGGTGACCGGCCGGATGGCGTCGTCGGCGCTGCCGGGGCCGGTCGGGGACTGCCTGGTGCTGCCCGGTGCTGTCGTGGCCGCCGACGCCAAGTTGGCGTCGGCGCGGGTGCCGCGATCGACGGTGCCGTGCTGTTCGACGGTGCGGTCATCGAGGCCGGGGCGGTCGTGCGGGACAGCGTGATCGGTCGGGACGCGGTGATCGGCTCCGGTGTCGCGCTCGACGGGGTGGTCATCGGCGACGGGGCACGGATCGAGCGAGGCAACGAGCTGCGGTCCGGGGCGCGCGTGTTCCCCGGAGCCGTCCTCTCGGCGGGCGCTGTGCGATTCAGCTCGGACCGCACCTGAGCGCAGCCGACCGGTTGCGGGCGGCGGCGGACCACTGGTAGCGCCGCCGCCTCTCCTCACGACGCGGCGGCTGCGGCCCGTCCGGGCGGAACAAACACCGCCCGCTGAATGCGGCGATTCCGCGCCGTGGCCGAGGACAATCGCACTCATGAGGTTCAGCGTGGAACGCGACGCGTTCGCCGACGCGACCGGCTGGGCCGCTCGGCATCTACCCAACCGGCCGGGCCCGGCCCGGAACGTCCTGACCGGCATCCTGCTCACCGCGGGCCATGGCGCCCCGGCGTCGGCGCCCGCCGCGGTTCCCCTGCCGTCGGGTTCCGCGGCGTCTCCCGGTTCCGCGGCGTCTCCCGGTTCCGCGGCGCGCCAGGGGCCGGCCACGGCCTCGGTCCTGACGATCTGCGCGTACGACACGGAGGTGGCGGTGCGGGCTCCGGTCGCGGCCTCGGTGGACGAACCGGGGCGGGTGCTGGTGCCCGGCCGGCTCCTCACGGACATCGTGCGCAGCCTGCCCGCGACGACGGTCGGCGTCGTGGTCGACGGTGACCGGCTGGTCCTGCGCTGCGGCAGCGTCCGTTTCACCGTGCCGTTGATGGACCCGGGCGAGTACCCGAAGCTCCCCAGCTTTCCCGGACCGATCGGCGAGGTGGACACGCTCGGGTTTGCGTCCGCGGTCGGTCAGGTCGCCCCGGCGGCCGGCCGGGACGAGACCATGCCCGTGCTCACCGTGGTCCGGATGGAGATCTCCGGGCGCGGGCTGACCCTCGCTGCCACCGACCGGTACCGGCTCGCGGTACGCGGCATACCCTGGCAGCCGACAGTCGACGATCCGTGGGCGCTCGCGCACGTGCCCGCCAAGGTTCTCGCCGAGGTGGCCCGCACGCCGACGTCGGCCTCCCGCATCATGATTGGCCTGGACCTCGACGATCCGTCCGGCGCCCGGCTCGGCCTCGCCGCCGGCGGCCGGCAGACCATCGTCCGACTCATCGAAGGGACGTTTCCCAACTACCGCAAGCTCCTGCCCGAGGCGGCCGCGCTCGTCGTCACCGCGCAGACCGCGGCGCTCGCCGCGGCGGTCCGCCGGGTGGCTGTCGTCGCCACCCGCACCGGGCCGCTGCGGTTCACGTTCACCCGCGACCAGGTCGTCGCCGAGGCCGGGGACGGCGGTGGCGCACAGGCCAGCGAGACGATTCCGGTCGAGTACGCAGGTCCCGAGCTCTCGGTGCTGTTCAACCCGTCCTACCTGCTGGACGGGCTCGGTGCCGTCGAGGACGATCAGGCGACGATCGGGTTCGTCGACGCCGATCCGGCCGAGGCCGCCGCGAAACCCGCGGTGCTCACCGGCAAGGACAGCGGCCGCGGCGCCGTCGACGAGGGCGCCTACCGCTACCTGCTGATGCCGATCCGCCACGGCGGGAGCTGACTTGTCCTGTGC
>NZ_CDWWEW010000141.1:0-12143 GCF_977966315.1 Frankia sp. CeRuru1 | reverse complement strand
CACCAGCCTTCCATCGCACTCCGTACACACAAGAAGATCTAAAACAGGCTCTGACCGAATGGACCGAATGGGTTGTCCTCCTGCCAATCCGGCAGGGACCGGATTGGCAGGAGGCACAGATAAAACAGATAAAGATGGATGCCTCGCTGATCACCATCTACTCTCGGCGGGAAAGATACCCGACGAACCGGGTACCCATGGCTCGACCGAGCGACCACACGATGGCAGAAGACCTTGATCCTTACGTTGATCAGCGAGTTTCGACCGAGCTGATTCGCGGAGCGGTCGCGCGGAGGATGCCCATCGAGGTCCACGGTGTGTACCTGGCCCATTTCACTTTGGTTGCCACGGCGTTGGGCCGACGGGTGCAACAGCCGCTCGGCTCGAATCAGCAGCCAGACAAGATACTTAACGGCGTGTGGCCTGAACTGTTCAAAGCACACGATCCTTACGGCCGGGAGGTGCTATGTATAGCGGTGCCTCCAGGACGTGACTACGTGATTCACTACGCCAGCCTTGTCGCACACGTGATGAACCGGTACACTCGCCATACCGAGCAGTTGCTGCGGGTGTGGTATTATCCGGATGCGGAGCATTCAATCGCCGAATGGACGGGGATTAATGAATCGCTCGTCAACGGTGCTGAAACTGTCGTATTCGGCAAGATTGAATTGCTTTCCGGAATTCTTAGTGATGCTGGTTATTACCGTATCGGGCATCAGGAGACATCGTATTATATTGCCTCGACCTTCAGTCGACCAAGGGGCCGGCGAATCACCTTGCTGGGGGTGCGGTTCAGTTACTGGGGATCTATCGGTGACCGGCTGGCGCGGCAATGCTGCAAATTGGGTGTCCGCGAGATCATTTATGTAGGGAAGTTGGGGGCGCTCGACGAACCGAAGGATATCTACAACAGACTTTTCGTGCCCTCGCGATACGGGTTGCTCTCCGGCGTACGGGTGCGCCAGATATCGGACGGGCCGCCGAACCTGCTTCTCGATCGAGTTCCGGCGCTGGACAGTGGCCTCCATATATCGGTGCCGACGGTGCTGGAGGAGGATCACGCCCAGCGTGAGGTCGCGCGACTGCTAGGCGCACGGACGATAGACAACGAGCTGGCACAGATGGCATTGGCTGTACACGAGTGGAATATCGACACTGGCGGATCGGTGTCATTCAGCGGGCTGCATTATGCGACAGATTACTTGCGCTGCCACGAGGAAACCGACGTCAAAGTAGCGCACTCGCTTGCTTCGGGCCGTGACCTTGAAGCTCGCCGTAAACGTCGATGCGTGGAGCGCTTCATCGGCCATTGCCTAGGCAGTTACTTCGCAGACAAGGCGGTGGCCGAGAAATGACCGGTTTCACGACGTCGGACCAGTGGTACCTCGACCCGCGGCTAAGCAGCTTGGCCGCTCCTGAACGGCGCTCCCATCCCCGCAATGTTTTGGACCTCTCGCGCAACGAACTGATCCACCCAGCGCTCGATCCGTTGATGGCCACGGTGCTGCAGAAAATTCCGCCGACGGCCGCGACCAGATACCCGATCTACTCAGAACTCATCACCGAACTGGCCGATGTTGTGGACTGCTCTCCTGAGGAATTGGAGATCTTCCCCGGATCCGACGACGCGATAGGAGTGATCATCGACGCGTGTGCCGCCAGACCAGGCTCCTTGATCCTGCAGGATCCCACCTATCCGGCCTACCGGTATCACGCCCAACTGCGAGGCATCAACGTTCTTCCTTGGCTGCCGCGGCCCGGCGAGCTGTCCTTCGTGGTGGACGACGCCATGCGGGCGATGGACCGCAGGCCGTCGACCGTCCTCGTCGTGACGGACCCGCACGGCATGCTGGGCAGGTCCCTCGACGAAGAGGCCATGATGGCCCTTGCCGCGGTGGCCGATCATCATGGAAATCTGCTCGTGATCGATGAGTGTTATCAAGCCTTTCGTGGGGAAGGCAGACCCCGGCACTTCTGCGGATGTGACAACGTGGTACGGATCGGATCGTTTTCCAAGAGTGCCGGGCTGGCCGGGATGCGTCTGGGTTACGCCATCGGCGCGCCATCGATTGTAGAGTACCTCCGCAAATGGGGTCGGGCTCGCGCTGTGTCCGGCGTTACTGCCTGGGTGGCACTTGAAATGTGCCGTAACCACAAGAAGGAGCTCGACTCGATCCGGAAAGACATCGTCGACGGGCGCGAGTGGCTTGCCGGCCAGGTGGCCGGCATGGAGAAAGGCATTTCGCCGTTGCCAAGTGACGCCAACTTTCTCACCGTGGATGTCGGCGAACCGGACGATGCACGCTGTCTCAAAGAGCATCTCATCAGGAAAGGCGTGATTGTCCGTTCTCATGCAGATTGCGTAGGCTTCGCGTCACTACTTCAGTTCACCGCCGCGCCGGTATCCCTGCTGCATCAAGTTGTCCAGGCGCTGACGGATTTTGACGCCATACAATAAATGCGATCACGGAAGGTATCCGATGATAAGGGAAACCGTCGCCGCCGCATACAAGGACTATGTTCGCGAGACCTGGGCGCAAGGAGATTACGCTAAACTTGCCACACGCGTAATGCCGATCGCTGAACACCTGTGCCAGAGCGCTGACATTCAACCCGGCAAGGCTGTGCTGGACGCCGTGACCGGATATCGCTATCGCGGAAGCACGCCGGGTACTGCGGCCCGGGGGTGTCGTGGGGCTAGCCGGATTCACGCCTGGAAGCTACTTTGGCCAGGTCGAGGAGATCATCAAGGCTTATCGACCGCTGCCGGACGGTGTTCCGGAGCGCAACGACTGGGCCAACGAAGCAGTGGCCATCACCCGGTTCGAACAACACTTCACCGACGTGATGACATTCACCGCGACCGTCCCGTGGAACTTCGCGTCCGCTGGGGCTGCCACAGAGTTCTTGTTCACCAACTCCGCGTCCCATATCGCGGCCTGCAGTGGTCTAGATCCGGCACAGGTGGACAAGCTCACCGCCGAGGTCGAACGGCTCACCACAAGGTCATCGATGACATCTGACGGCATTCGTATCGACCTGGAGTACATGATTCTGCTCGGAAAGGTCCCGGCGTGACTACGACCCCCCGAACACCCGTACTGAACATCAACTTCATGTCGCCGGAGGTGGTCGCCGACCCGTTTCCGGTCTATGAACGAATCCGGTTGCTCGGCAGGTGTGTTTATAACGGATTGGCCGACGTGTGGATGGTGACTGGATACGATGACGCAGTGGCGATTCTCGGGGATCCCTCCCGTTACTCCTCGCGGGTACTCGCCGATGAGAAATTCGGACCGTGGTACGACGGTGCAGCCACCGTGCTGGGCAGCGATCCACCTGACCACGACCGGCTACGTTCCGTGCTGCGCCACTGCTTCACAGTACGCGCCGTGGCGCGCTGGGAGCCGCTCGTCCGCGCCACTGTCGAGGATGTGTTCGCCGCTCTGCGGGAGCCACTACGCGACGGGGAACCCATTGACGTGCTCACTGGCGTGGCGTTCCCACTCGCCGCCCTGGTCACCTGCAGGATGCTGGGCGTCCCGGAGTCGGACAGCAGCCAGGTCATTCGATGGACACAGGAGATGGCCGTCGGCAGCGTTGCCGCGGTGTTGGCGGACACCGAGCCAACGGCCGCGGCACTCTACCGAAATGCGGTGAGCGCGGGGATGGCGTTGGCAGACTATACCCGCAGCAGACTGGCCAGTGAGGCGCCGGCCGAGGACAGCCTGCTAGCGCACCTGCTGGCAGCCCATCGCACGGGAACCCTGACCAGACCGGAGGTCGTAGCCGCCTGTGTACTACTCCTTATGGCGAGTACCGAGACCACGGCCAAGCTGATCGCCAACGCGATCGTTCTGATCGCCGCGCATCACGACCAGCGCCGTGCTCTGCTTGCCGACCGCTCACTCACCGGAGCTGCCGTGGAGGAGGTTATTCGGTTCAGTGGACCGGCGCAGTTCGACCCCAGAACGGTGACCGAGGATACCGCGATCGGTGCGGTCTCCCTGTTGCCCGGCGAAACCGTCTGGGTCTTGACCGCTGCGGCAGGCCGCGATCCCATCCGCTTCCCCCATCCAGAGCGGTTCGATATTACTCGCTCACCCAATCGGCATCTCGGATTCGGTCATGGAATCCATTTGTGTCTCGGCGCTCCGCTCGCACGCGTCGAGGCACGCCTGGCTCTGGAGCAGTTGCTGTCGTTCGTTCCTGACTACGTCGTCACCACCATCGACTATGGACAGTCTTTTTTCGTACGCGGTCCAGTACGCCTGGAGATCGCACGCACCAGACCGGATTAGTGACCATGCCAGAGCTGTTCGAAACGAAGATCCGATGTGCCGGCTTGACTGAGGTTCGGAAGCGGCTGACCGACGCGGGTGGGTCTCTCGATACCTTCGTGCATCAACGCGATACCTACTTCCAGGTACCGGTCGGTTGGCTCAAACTTCGGGCGTCCGTAGACGCCGCACAACTGGTCGCATACCACCGACATCAGGGGCCCGACCGGCGGTGCATATACATCACAACCGACGTCACCGATCCCGATTCGTGCAGGAACGTCTTCGGGGCTTTGCTGGGAGTGCTGGTCGACGTGGTCAAGACCCGGGAGGAATGGAGACTCGACTCGACTATCGTTCATCTTGACGAGGTTGTCGGACTAGGCGCGTTCGTTGAGCTCGAAACAGCCGTTATACCTGGCATGCAGGCCGATATTATTCATCGGCGACACCGACGATCACTCGCTTTGGAGGCCGAACCCGACATCCCGATGTCCTACGCCGATCTGCTACTGGGTCTGTCGCATTAGCTTGATTTGCCAACCTTTCATTCGCCCATCCGAACATGGCCATAACGGTAGAAGACAGAGATAGGACTGGGGTTATGGAATCGGCCCGGGGAAAAATAGGCCAGTCTCTTATAGATGCGACTCTGAGCAGTGAGCGTTTGATCGAGATGCAGCGGCGTATGCTGCGTATTCGGCACTTCGATGAGCGTGCTATTGAGTTGCAGGCGAAGGGTTTGCTTCCTGGATGGCTTCATACGTCGATCGGGCATGAGGCCGCGGCTGTTGGGGCGTGTATGGCTCTTCGCGGCGATGACTATATGATCGGCTATCATCGGTCGCACGGCCATTTGATCGGTAAAGGTTCGCAGCTTGGTCCGTTGATGGCTGAGCTCCTTGGGAAGTCAACAGGGGTCTGCCGGGGCAAGGGTGGGTCGTTGCATCTGACGGATTTCTCGGTGGGCAGCCTTGGTGAGTCGGGGATTGTTGGTGGGAGTTTGTCGATTGCGGTTGGAGCAGGATTGAGCGCGAAGATGCGCGAGACAGGTCAGGTGTGTTTGAGCTTTTTTGGTGATGGCGCTGCGAACACTGGTCCGTTTCACGAGGCGTTGAATCTGGCGGCGATTTGGGCTGTGCCGACGGTTTTTCTCTGCGAGAACAATGGTTATGCGGTAACGTCCCCAATTCGGGAGGCGATGGCAGTGGAGAATGTCGCCGACCGGGCGGCGGCCTATGCGATGCCGGGCGCCTGCGTTGATGGTCAGGATGTGCTGGCGGTGTATGCGGCGGTTTCGGCGGCGGCGGCGCGTGCTCGTTCCGGAGGCGGGCCGAGCCTGGTTGATGCGAAGACGTAGCGCTTCCGTGAGCACGTCGAGGTCGTCGACTCGCAAGGGAGCTTGCCGCGCTACCGCTCGCCAGAGGAGGTGGAGGAGTGGCGGGCGCGGGATCCGATCGTGTTGTTCCGGGAAGAGCTCCGTAGCCGTGGGGTACTGACTGGCGAGGATGCTGTGCACCTGGAAGCCGAGGTGGCCAGGGAGATGGAGGGAGCTATCCGTTTTGCCCAGGAAAGCCCACTTCCCGAGCCCGGTGAGGCGTTCGAGGACGTGTTCGTCAACCCGATTGCGATCAGGAGCCGGTGATGGGCGCTGAGGTGCGGGAAACGACACAGCTGACGTATTTCGATGCGACTCTTGCGGCGATTACTGAGAAGATGCGCCACGATCCGTCGGTGTTCTTTATGGCTCAGGATTTGCGGGCCAACCTGTATGGCCGTTTCCCTGTTGATGAGTTCGGTAAGGAGCGTATTCGGAATCTACCGATCTCGGAGGCGGCTTCCGTCGGTGTCGGCGTGGGGGCAGCATTGACGGGTCTCCGTCCGGTGATCGATATGGCGTGCTCGACATTTCTGTACTCGGCGATGGATCAGATAGTGAATCAGGCGGCGAAGATCCGCTATATGTCGAGTGGGCAGGCGAAGGTACCGCTACTGCTGCTTGTGCCAGTATTCTATGGTAATTCGGAAGCCGCCCATCACGCGGATCGTCCGTTCGCGCTGTTCGCCAACAGTCCGGGCTTGAAGATCGTCGCTCCGAGCACTCCGTACGACATGAAGGGGCTGACAACGGCAGCGATTCGTGAGGACGATCCGGTGCTGCTGTTCAGGGACGCTACGCTGTTCGAAATGCGGGGCCCGGTCCCGGATGAAGACTACGTGATTCCACTTGGCTCGGCGGATATAAAGCGTGAGGGGACTGACGTGACGGTGGTTGCGATCGCCGGTGCTGTCAGAGTCGCTCTTGCTGCTGCGCAGAGGCTTGAGACAGAGGGGATCTCGGTCGAGGTCGTCGACCCGCGCTCGCTCGTTCCATTGGATTACGAGACGATCAACGCTTCGGTTGAGAAAACTGGCCGGGTCATCGTCGTCGATCCGGCACCCCGCACCTGCAGCTTCGCGAGCGAGCTTGTCGCCTCGCTCGCCGAGGAGCGCTTCTGGCGGCTGATGGCGGCTCCGGTACGAGTGACGGCTGCAGATGTACCGACACCGTTTAGCCCGCCCCTTGAGCGGCAGACACTGCTTGACGTCGAGCAGGTAGCGCAAGCGGTACGCCGTGTCGTCTCGGAGAAGCTGGTAGGCAGATGACGCGGTGGCGTTCGCGGTGGACGAGAATCCTCAACGACCTCGTGTCATCTCTGCCTCAACGCCTTTCGCGCTGACCGAATGTCGTCTGTGCTCGTGAGCACTGTCTTGAGAGGGAGCCCAATGGAACTGCCGGCCCGTTCGGTGGAGGAGTGATGCTTGTTCAGCTTCGTCACGAGACGCGCGATAACTCTTCCTTGCCCTGCAGCTCAGCCGCCACGCGACATCACGGAACGCTCACTCTATCGATGGGAGGCATGCCATGACGACGGATGACCCACATGGCGTCAAGAATCGCGGTCGGATCATCTGGACTATGGGGGACTACCAGCTGATCGCCGACCGGCAGCTACCCATTGCCGAAGCGCTGTGCGACTGGGCCGGAGTGCGGGCGGGCCAGCGGGTTGTCGACGTGGCTACCGCCACCGGGAACGTAGCGCTGGCCGCGGGCCGACGGGGCGCGCTGGTCACCGCCGTCGACATCACGCCGCGGATGGTGGAGCTGGCCCGGGCCCGGGCCCAGGAGGCCGGGTTGGAGATCACCGTCCTCGAAGGCGATGCCGAGGACCTTCCCTTGTCGGACGCCAGCTGCGACGTGGCTCTCTCCGCCTGCGGCATCTGGTTCGCACCGCGACCCGATGCGGCCACCGCCGAGGTCCACCGAGTGCTGCGGCCCGGCGGCCAGGTTGGCCTGGCGAACTTCACCCCTACCGGGTTCATGGGCCGGCTCAACGCGATCATAAAGCGTCGCCTCCCCCTCCCCGAGAGCCTGCCCGAGCCCAATGAGTGGGGAGTGCGCGACGTCGTGCTCCCCAGGCTCACGCCCTACTTCCACGACATCGAGTGCATATCCGCGTGTATCAGGTACTCCTTCCCGACAGTGGCGGCCGCCGCGGACTTCTTCCTCCGTTACTCCCCGCCCCACGTCGCCGCCCTGATCTCGCTGGACCCACCGGCCGCGCGGGAATTGCGACAGGAGATCGAGAGCTGTTTCACTGAGGGTTCCGTGGTGGCGGACCGGATCGAGCTCGACGCTGAGTATCTGCTTGTACGGGCCCAGGCGCGCTGACCGGTCGACCATGGACATGGCGGGGTCAAATGGTCGTAGCAACGTCTCGATAGGATGATCGCGTTGGCGTCGAGGGACTGGATGGTGGAGCCGAGGGACTGATGGTGGATGGGCCGGCGGGAGCAGTTGACAATCGAGGAGCGGGAGGTAATTTCCCGAGAGCTGGGTCGGAACCAATCGGCGCGGATCATCGCGAAGATGCTCGGCCGGCATCACTCGACGATTTCACGGGAGATCGAGCGTAACGGCGGCGAGGAAGCATACTGGGCGGCGGACGCGCAGGCGCGTTGTGACGCGATGCGCGCGCGTCCGAAGGAACGCAAACTCGTCGCGTCGCCGCCGTTGCGCGACGAGGTCAACGCGGGCCTGGACGAGAAGTGGTCCCCGAAACGGATCAGCAAGAGACTGCGTAAGGAGTTCCCCGATGACGAGAGCATGCGCGTGTCCCACGAGACGATCTACAAGCGGAGCCGCCTGCAGGACAGTGGGGAACTGCGAACCGAGCTGGAGATCATGCTGCCCAAGGGCTGGACTGGGTGGGTCAACCAGTCGCGCAGCACTGTGACCAGGGGGCAGGATCGTCGGCATGGTCAACATCAGTGAGCGGCCGAAGGAGGCCACCGACCGTGCCGTGCCCGGGTTCCGGGAGGGTGATCTCATTGAAGATCCACAGTGGCAGGCCGATCCGGTGCGGCCGGCCCGGCCCGTGGCGAGGATGGTGGGGTGCAGCGGGAGCAGCGTCGCGTGCGGGTCGAACAGTTTCGCCGACAGTTTCGGCGTCCCGGTGACCGGGCCGGGGTCGGAACAGGGGCCGGGGACCGGGCGGAGCTGGCCCGGATGCTGCGGGCGGCGCTCGGGGAGCGACCGACCACGGCCGGGTCGATGGTCGCTGGCACCGGTGTGGATCATGATCGAGCGGTCCGGCCCATGGTCGACGCCTCGGCCCGGCGCCGGGCCGAGTACTCCTCCGACGCCTCGAACTACCGGGTGCCACCCGCGGTCGTGGTGTTCCCCCGGGAGGTCGAGGACATCCTGGCGATCGTGGCGGTTTGCCGGTCCACCGCGACCCCGCTGACCACCCGGGGAGCGGGCACCTCCATCGCGGGCAACGCCGTGGGCCCCGGGGTGGTGATGGATCTCAGCCGCCACCTGCACCGCGTCATCTCCCTGGACCCGGCCGCCCGCACCGCGAGCGTGCAGCCCGGGGTCATCCTGGACAGCCTCCAGGCGGCGGCTGGCCGGCACGGGCTGCGATTCGGTCCGGATCCCTCCACCCATGCCCGCTGCACCATCGGCGGCATGATCGGCAACAACGCCTGCGGCGCACGGGCGATCGCCTACGGCCGGACCGCCGACAACATCGTCGACCTCGACGTGCTCGACGGCACGGGACGTCGGCTGCGGGTCGGCCCGGGTGGCTCTGGGCGTTCGGGTGGCTCTGGGCGTTCGGGTGGCTCCGGGCGTTCGGGCGGCTCCGGGCGTCCGGCAGTCCCCGGGCTCGACGACCTCGTCCGGGCCAACCTGGCGGTCCTGCGCACCGAACTCGGCAGGTTCCCCCGCCAGGTCTCCGGCTACTCGCTGGAGCACCTGCTGCCCGAACGCGGCGGCGACCTGGCGAAGGCACTGGTGGGCTCCGAGGGCACCTGCGTGGTCGTGCTCGGGGCGACCGTCCGCCTCGTCCCCCGACCGGCCGCGACCGCGATGGTCGTGCTGGGCTATCCGGACATGCCGGCCGCCGCGGACGCCGTGCCGCTGCTGTTCCCGCACGCTCCGCTGGCGGTGGAGGGCATGGACGCGCGCCTGGTCGACATCGTGCGCCGGCACCGGGGACCGCGGGCCGTACCGGAGCTTCCCGCCGGCACCGGCTGGCTGTTCGTCGAGGTCGGTGGGGCGAGCCCGGCGGAGACGCTCGCGGCCGGCCGGGCGTTGGCGGCCGCCGCGGGCACGAGGGCCACCCGGGTGCTGCCCACCGGCCCGCAGACCCGCGCCCTCTGGCGGATCCGCGAGGACGGCGCGGGTCTCGCCGGGCGGACCGCGGCGGGGGAACCGGCCTGGCCCGGCTGGGAGGACGCGGCCGTGCCGCCGCAGCGCCTGGGGGCCTACCTGCGTGACTTCGAGGACCTGCTGCGTGCGCACCGGATCGACGGGGTGCCGTACGGACACTTCGGGGACGGCTGCGTGCACATCCGGCTTGATCTACCGTTGGCGGACGCCCCGGGGCGCCTGCGCCCGTTCCTGACCGAGGCCGCCGACCTGGTCGCCTCCTACGGCGGCTCGATATCCGGTGAGCACGGGGACGGCCGGGCCCGCGGTGAGCTGCTGGCCAGGATGTACTCGCCGGCCGCGCTCGGCGTCTTCGCCGGTTTCAAGGCCCTGTTCGATCCAGACGATCTTCTCAATCCGGGTGTGCTGGTCCGGCCGAGGCCGATCGACGCCGACCTGCGCCTGCCGGCGGCTCGCCCGCTGCCCGCTAGCGGCGGATTCGCCTTCACCGCCGACGCGGGGGAGTTCGGGCGGGCCGTCCACCGCTGCGTCGGGCTGGGCACCTGCCGGGCCGACACGCCGGCGGCCGGCGGCTTCATGTGCCCGTCGTACCTCGCGACGCGCGACGAGAAGGATTCCACCCGCGGCCGGGCCAGGGTGCTGCAGGAGATGGCGAACGGCTCGCTGGTCCGCGGAGGTGCCGGGGGCGCCCGGGCCCCGGAGGTGGCCGAGGTGCTCGACCTGTGCCTGTCGTGCAAGGCGTGCGCGCGCGACTGCGCGGCCGGGGTGGACATGGCGACGTACAAGTCCGAGGTGCTGTTCCGCGCCTACCGGCATCGGCTCCGGCCGGTCAGCCATTACGTGCTCGGCTGGTTGCCCCGCTGGGCCCGGGTCGCCGGGCGGGCGCCACGCCTGGTCAACGCGGTGCTGGCCGGACCGGCGGTGCGACGGCTGCTGCTGCGGGTGGGGGGCATGGACGTGCGCCGCGAGGTGCCGGCCTTCGCCAGGCAACCGTTCAGCCGCTGGTGGCGCGAGCACGGCGGCCCGGACCGGGGAAACGGGTACCTGGCTGATGGGCGGCCGGCTGACAGGCAAGCGGCCGACGGGCAAGCGGCCGACGGGCAAGCGGCTGACGGGCAAACGGCTGACGGGCAAGCGGCCCACAGACGCGAGGCCCACAGCCGGGAGGTGGTGCTGTGGATCGACACGTTCACGGAGGCCTTCTCCCCCGAGGTCGGCCGAGCCGCCGTGGCAGTGCTGGCGGACGCCGGCTACCGGGTGATCGTGCCACCGGGCCCCGCGTGCTGTGGTCTCACCTGGATCACCACCGGCCAGCTCGACGGCGCGCGCCGCCGGTTGCGGGCGACCGTTGACCGCCTCGCGCCGTACGCCCGGGCCGGGACGCCGATCGTCGGTCTGGAACCGTCCTGCACGGCGGTGCTGCGCGGCGACCTCGTCGAGCTGCTCGCGGGCGACCCCGCCGCCGCGCTGGTCGCCGGTGCGGTGCGTACCCTCGCCGAGCTGCTCGGCGACACCGTCGGCTGGACTCCGCCGCGCCTCGACGGGGTGCGCGTCCTCGCCCAGCCGCACTGCCACCAGCACGCGGTCATGGGATTCGCCGCCGACCGCGGCCTGCTGGCGGTGGCCGGCGCGGACGTCACCGTCCTCGCCGGGTGCTGCGGCCTGGCCGGCAACTTCGGCATGGAGGCCGGGCACTACGACGTGTCGATGGCGATCGCCGCCCGCACCCTGGGCCCGGCGATCGCCTCGGCTCCCGCGGGCACCGTGCTGCTCGCCGACGGATTCTCCTGCCGGGCCCAGGCCGAACACGTCGCCGCCCGGCGCGGGCGGCATCTCGCCGAGCTGCTCGCCGAGCATCTCGCCGGGCTCAGATCTCCACGGTGAAGACCGTCGCCGGCAGGCCGCCACCGTCGGCGACCGCGGACGGGCCGGCCGGGTTGCCGGCCAGCTCCCCCCGGGGAACGGCGAGCACGACGACGGGGTGGTTACGGGCGAGCTTCGCGACCAGTGGCCGGAGCCGGGCGACCTCCACCCGGGTGTGGCCGACCTGCACGACTCCCGTCATCCCGCCATCGAGGCGGACGAATCCGTCGGGAACGTGCGACCCGGTGTGCAGGGCGGCCTCGTTCTCGTGCCGCCACTGT
>NZ_CDWWEW010000140.1:0-12149 GCF_977966315.1 Frankia sp. CeRuru1 | reverse complement strand
ACCTGGGGGCTGCTTCGGCCGTTCCAGGACAGGCGTCGGCGGGACCTCCATGCTGACCGGCTGGCCGGGAACCACCCGGACGGTCTTGCCGTGGTGCAGCAACGTCATCGCCGGCCCCGCGGGGACGGTGTAGACCGCCGTCGAGTCGGAAACCTCCACCCGCAGGTGCCGCCCGCGGACACAGAGCCCGAAGGCCAGCCTGGTCAGTCCCTCGGGCAACCGCGGCGCGAACGAGATCACCTCACCGCCGTCACGCAGCCCACCGAAGCCCTCGACGAGGGCGATCCAGCTTCCCGCGAGGGAGGCCATGTGCAGCCCATCTCCGGTATTGTGCTCGATGTCATGCAGATCCATCAGGGCAGCTTCACGCAGGTAGTCATGGGCGAGCGACAGGTGCCCACACTCAGCGGCCAGCACCGCCTGGGAGCATGCCGACAGTGACGAGTCCCGAACCGTCAGAGCTTCGTAGTAGGCGAAGTTGCGGATCTTCTCGTCCATCGTGAAGGCATCACCCCGGCGCTGCATCGCCAGGACCAGGTCCGCCTGCTTGACGACCTGCTTGCGGTAGAGGTCGAAGTACGGGAAGTGCAGCAGCAGAGGGTACTGCTCGGGCGCGGTGTTCGCGAAGTCCCAGACCTGGTGTTCGGTGAATCCCTCGGACTGCGGGTGGACGCCGAGATGGGGGTCGTAGGGGATGGACATGTTCTCGGCCGCGTCCCGCCAGGACGCCGTGACCTCGGCATCCACGCCCAACTCGGCGGCCCGGTCGGGATGGCGGCGGGCGGCGTCCGCCGCAGCCACGAGGTTCCGCTGCGCCATCAGGTTCGTGTAGACGTTGTTGTCGGCGATGGCCGAGTACTCGTCCGGGCCCGTGACACCGTCGATCCGGAAGCGGCCGTCGAGGTCGTGATGTCCCAGTGACCGCCACAGCCGGGCGGTCTCGATCAGGATCTCCAGCCCCACCGTGCGCTCGAACTGCTCGTCCCCGGTGATGGTGACGTAGCGGGCGACCGCGTCGGCGATGTCGGCGTTGACGTGAAAGGCGGCCGTCCCGGCCGGCCAGTACCCGGAGCACTCCTCGCCGTGGATGGTGCGCCAGGGGAAGACGGCGCCCTTCAGATTGAGCAGATCGGCTCGTTCCCTGGCCAGTGGCAGAGTCGCGTACCGCCAGCGCAGCGCGTCGGCCGCCGCGTCAGGCGCGGTGTACGTCAGGACGGGGAGCACGTACGACTCGGAGTCCCAGAAGGCGTGCCCGTCGTATCCGGGGCCGGTCAGGCCCTTGGCCGGGATCGCCCGCCGCTCGGCCCGCGCTCCGGCCTGCAGGACGTGGAACAGCGCGAAGCGAACGGCCTGCTGCACCTCCGGGTCGCCGTCGACCTCGACGTTGGCCCGCTTCCAGAAGGCATCCAGGTACTGCCGCTGCTCGCCGACGAGACCGGGCCACCCGGTCTGCCGCGCTGCGACCAGCGCCGCGGCGGCCTGGTCCCTCAGGGCTGGGAGGGACCGTTGCTCCGACCAACCGTAGGCGATGAACTTGACCATCCGTAGCTTCTCGCCCGGGGCGAGCACCGCCGTGGCCGTCACCCGGCCGGCGTCCGGCTCGCTCTCCGAGGAGACACCCAGCGAGTCCGGCCCGGCGAACTCGTGGTCCATGGCCGCGGCGACACGGATCTCGCTGCGGTGGGTGATGTGGACGAGCTCGACCATCGTGCCGCTCGCCCGATGGCGCTCGGACCGCAGCGGCGACTCCAGCGCAGCCGCGGCCCGCGGGTCACCGTGCCAGGCCGGCAGCTGCTCGTTGGCCACCAGCTCCGACTGGATGACGATCCGCGCCGGGTCGCCCACCGGCTCGATCTCGTAGTACACGGCCGCGATGGAACGCTGCGAGAACGACACCAGCCGCTCGGAGTGCACCCGGATGGTCTGCCCCGCCGGCGAGACCCATTCCACGTCCCGCCGGAGCACGCCCTCCCGGAAGTCGATCGCCCGCTGATGCGACCGCAGATCGCCATAGCGGATGTCGAACGGCTCGTCGTCGACGAGTAGACGGATCACCTTGCCGTTGGTGACGTTGATGACCGTCTGGCCGGACTCGGGATATCCATAGCCGGCCTCGGCATAGGGCAGGGGCCGCAGCTCGTGGACCGAGTTCAGGTAGGTGCCCGGCAGGCCGTGCGGATCGCCCTCGTCGAGGTTTCCCCGAAGCCCGATATGGCCGTTGGACAGGGCGAACAATGACTCGGACCGGCCCAGATCGGAGATGTCGAGACCGGACTCCTGGATGGACCACGGCTCGATCAGATAAGACGCTTTGTCGATCATGCGGGGCCGGGCCCGGAGCCGTGGCCGAGCAGGTCCGCCAGGTCGTTTACCACGATGTCGGCCCCGTGGGCGCGCAACGCTGCGGCGTGCCCCACCCGGTCGACCCCCACGATCCAGCCGAACCCGCCGGCCCGCCCCGCCTCGACGCCGGCCAGGGCGTCCTCAAACACCGCCGCCCGCCGCGGCGGCACCCCGAGCAGCCGGGCGCCGGCGAGGAAGGTGTCGGGCGCTGGCTTTCCGGCGAGATGGTCACGGGCGGCGACGATGCCGTCCACCGCTCCGTCGACGAGGGCGTCAAGCCCGGTCGCCTTCAACACCTCGGCGCAGTTGGCGCTGGAGGAGACGACCGCGCGGGGGATCCCCCGCGCGGCCAGTTCCCGCAGGTACGTCACCGAGCCGGGGTAGATGTCCACACTGTCCCTCCTAAGCCGTCCCAGCAGGAGGAAATTCTTCCGGTTGGACAGCCCATGCACGGTGAGCGCGGACGGCGGGTCGTCCGGTTTTCCGTCGGGAAGCCTGATGTGACGGGCGTCGAGAAAGGCTCGCACTCCGTCGATCCTGGGCCGGCCGTCAACGCACTCGGCATAGTCATGCTCGAGGTCGAAGGGGACGAACGGCCCTCCCGACCGCTTGGCCCAGTTCTCCAGGAAATCGTCGAACATCTCTTTCCACGCGGCCGCGTGGATCGTCGCAGTGTTCGTCAGCACGCCATCCAGGTCGAACAGACATGCCTCGATGTGATCGGGTAGCCCGAGCATCCGTCCCGCCTGTCCCTTCCGCCCCAGCCTTCCCCGGGAGCACCCACCCGTCCGGCCGGGTATTCATCGACCGGCCACGTGCCTCCTACCCGGGTCACGCTCCGTCTCACTCTTCCACGCGGCCCCGTCCTCCTCCGGGTGGACGGTAAAGATCAACCTCCGGGTGGAGGGTGAAGATCAACCGCTCATGCTCTAACGTCCGGGACGTGCTGTTGTCCGACCGGGACATCCGGACCGAGATCGCCACGGGCCGGATCCGTCTCGACCCCCACGACCCTGGCCTCATCCAGCCGTCCAGCATCGACCTACGGCTGGACTGCTGGTTCCGGGTCTTCGCCAATCACCGGTACAGCCACATCGATCCCTCTCTCGAGCAGGAGGATCTCACCGAGCTCATCGCCCCGGAGGGCGACGAGCCGTTCGTCCTGCATCCGGGCGAGTTCGTCCTCGGCTCGACGCTGGAGATCGTCACCCTGCCCGACGATCTCGCCGGCCGGCTGGAAGGGAAGTCGAGTCTCGGCCGGCTCGGGCTGCTCACGCACTCGACGGCGGGCTTCATCGACCCCGGCTTCTCCGGGCACGTCACGCTGGAACTGTCGAACGTGGCGACGCTGCCGATCAAACTCTGGCCCGGCATGAAGATCGGCCAGCTCTGCCTGTTCCGGCTGTCCTCGCCGGCCGAGCACTCGTACGGCTCGACCATCTACGGCTCGCGCTACCAGGGCCAGCGCGGCCCGACTCCGTCGAGGGCCTACCGGGACTTCACCCGCGCACCGGTCCCGAACGGGGAGATCCCCCCAGGCTGACTTCCTTCTTCCTTGCCTTTCAGCTTCCTTGCCTTTCCAGAGGGTTTCATGTTCGATTTATCCTTCTGGAAAGGCAAGGGCACAATCTAGCCGACAGGCTCGGCGGACGCCTCGGTCGGAGCCGCTGGCGCCGCCGGCGCCAGCGAACGGGCCAGGAGCTGGGAGACGTCGAGCACCTCGACGCCGTCCTTCGCCTCTCCGCTCAGCTTCTTCTCGGTGACGGCGTCGGTGAGCATCACGATGCAGAACGGGCAGGCGGTGGACACGACGTCCGGGTCGAGGCCGAGGGCCTCCTCCATCCGGTCCACGTTGACCCGCTTACCGATCTTCTCCTCCATCCACATCCGCGCGCCGCCGGCACCGCAGCAGAAGCCGCGGTCCTTGCAGCGGTGCATCTCCTGGCCCCGGATGCCCGGGATTGCCGCCAGGATCTCCCGCGGCGGGGTGTAGACCTTGTTGTGCCGCCCGAGGAAGCAGGGGTCGTGGTAGGTGACCGACGACTCCACCCGGGTCACCGGCACCAGCTTGCGCTCCTCGACCAGTTTGCCGAGCAGCTGAGTGTGGTGGACGACCTCGTACTGACCGCCGAGGGCCGAGTACTCCCGGGCGAGGCTGTTGAAGCAGTGCGGGCAGGTGGCAACGATCTTCTTGACGCCCGTGGCGTTCAGCAGCTCGATGTTCGCCTTGGCCATCTCCTGGTACAGGTACTCGTTGCCGAGCCGGCGCGCCGGGTCTCCGGTGCAGGACTCGTTCGTACCGAGGATCGCGAACTCGACCCCGGCGGTGTGCAGGAGCTCCGCGAAGGCCCGCGCGACCTTTTTGGCGCGGTCCTCGATCGCCCCGGCGCAGCCGACCCAGTACAGGTACTCGACGTCGTCGGGGATCTGCTCACCGTCGCCGAGGACACGCACCTCGAAGGGCAGGCCCTCGGTCCACTCGGTGCGGGTCCGCGGCGAGACGCCCCACGGGTTGCCGTTGTTCTCGAGGTTGCGCAGCATGACGCCGGCCTCGGACGGGAACGCCGACTCGATCATCACCTGGTAGCGACGCATGTCGACGATGTGGTCGACATGCTCGATGTCCACCGGACACTGTTCAACGCACGCGCCGCAGTTGGTGCACGACCACAGGACGTCGGGATCAATGACCCCGCCCTCCTCCTCGGTGCCGACCAGCGGCCGGTCGACCTGCGGCTGACCGGGCTGCGGCACCCGGCCGAAGCCGGACTCGGGCACATGGTGCACGGTGTGGGAGTCGGAGGCGTCCTCGGCGATCCCGGTGACCGCCTTCGGCGCCTCCTCGCCCTCCGCCGCGCCCCCGGTGGACAGCAGGTAGGGCGCCTTGGCGAAGAGGTGGTCACGCAGATCCATGATCAACAACTTCGGTGACAGCGGCTTGCCAGTGTTCCACGCCGGGCACTGGCTCTGGCACCGCCCGCACTCGGTGCAGGTGGCGAAGTCGAGCATGGCCTTCCAGGAGAAGTCCTCGACCTTGCCGACGCCGACGACCGGCTCGTCCTCCTCCATCAGCTTCTCGATGTCGGGGGTGGTGGCCAGCGGGCCGAGGGCCACCGGCTGGCGCTTGAGCACGACGTTGATCGGAGCCAGGCCGATGTGCAGGTGCTTCGAGTAGACCACCAGCACTGAGAAGCCCATGATCACCGCAATGTTGAGCAGTAGGAAGGCCGTCTCGATGCCCTCGTTCACCTCGTGGGAGAGGCCGGAGAAGATGCGGCTCACGGCGTAGGACGCGAAGGCCCACTTCGTCTGGCCCTGCGGGAGGTTGCCGGTGTTGTACTGGGCACCACGGCAGATCAACAGTGTCACGATGACGGCGGTGATCAGACCGAGGATGACCCAGGCCGGCCCGGTGTGCGAGCCGTAGAATCGCGACTTGCGCTCCAGCCGCGCCGGGGCGTCCTTCAACCGGATGATCGTAAAGGCGGCCAGGCCGGCGAGGACCGCCACGGCGAAGAAGTCCTCGAGGAAGCCGATGGCCGCCCAGTGCCCGAATCCCGGGATGTGGAAGTCGTCGTCGAACAGGCCGCCGTAGGCCTCGATGACGGTCAGCAGCAGGATCGTGAAGCCCCAGAAGGTGAAGAAGTGGGCCGCCCCGGGCACCGACCACTTCAGCAGCTTGCGCTGCCCCCCGACCTCGCTGATCTCCGTCCAGACGCGGGTCGGCAGGTCGTCGAGCCGGCCCTCGGCCGGCTGGCCGGACCTGATCAGCCGGAACAGCCAGAAAACCCGGCGCCCGGCAACCGCGAGAGCAATCAGCGTGATCGCTCCACCGATCGCAATTCTCACACTATCCTCCATCTGGCACCCACTATCGCGGGCGAGCCTGCTCGTACCGACCAGCAACGTATGGGACGAGTGGCTCACGCCACCCGGACAAGTGGCCCGCGCCACCGTAGGGGCGGGTCCGGTCCCACCTCCCGGCCAACCTGCCTGGCTGGGTCCCCACCCCCGGGCGTAGGGGCACTATGAGGCCGACAGCGAACCCGCTCACCGTCGACCCTGCCACGATGTGGTCCGAGCGGCCCGAGCTAGGGGGCCCAAAGGCCCGATCGTCCGCGCGAGGTGCACGAGACTGCTACGTTCAGCGGCAGACGCCCAACCAACACGCAACGCCTCGCACCGTCACGACTACCACGGCGCCCCGGATCCCGCCATCCCGGAACGTCGCTCCCCCCGCCGGGAGCCTCCCGGGCCGACGAGGTCAACCCTTGTGCCGGCAGGTGCTTCGACGCACCATAAGGACAGCTTTCGCCCACGGTGACCGGGCGATCGTGTGTCCCGCGGTGCTCGCCACCTTCACGTTGTGCATGGGCCCGGTGCCAGCGCTGCCGCGACGACGCCCGGCGTGCCCCGGCGGACGGGCCCTACCGACGTTGACGACCCCGCGAACGACAACCCCGCGAACGACAACCCTGCGAACGACAACCCTGCGAACATGGTGGGCACGATGGCGACGATCACCCGGCCGACGATGACCCGAGTCGGCCGCCCTGGACACTCCCTGCAGACGGAGTACCTCCGGGCCAGGGAGAACCAGGCACTCGTGCGGCGGGACAAGCTGAGCCGCGAGGTACCCCGCACCGCGGTGCGCTCGGCCCTGGTGGGACTCGTTCTCGCCCTCGTCATCGGCTTCGGTCTGGGGCTGCCCACGGTCGCGGTCGTCGTGTTCCTGCTGGTCTTCATCGCCTGGCCGGCCGGGATCGTGATCGCCTCGTTCGGGACCGCCCCCGACGTCGAGTCGCTGCGCGAGGGGGCCGAGGCGGAGCGCAGGACCGCCCGCGCCATCGCCCGGCTGCGCCGCCAAGGGTACGTCATCCTGCACGACCGGGCCGTCCCCTACTCCGAGGCGACCATCGGTCACCTCCTGGTCGGGCCCGGCGGGGTGATGGTGCTCAGCAGCGACAACAGCAAGGGCACCGTGCGGTACAAGAAGGGTGGGGCGACCTGTGACGGAGAGTCACTCAAGCCCCCGATCGACCGCACAGCCTGGTTGGGTGGCGAGGTCCGCAACCAGATCCGCGCAGCACTGCCGATGCTTAAGATCCCGGTAAGTCCGATCCTGGTGATGGTCGAGGCCAACGTCCTGTGGAGCGACGGCGCCCTCGACGGAGTGACGATCATCAGCATCAAGGACGTCGTCAACTACATCCGGCGCAAGCCCGGCCGGCTCAACCCCAGTGAGGTCCAGCAGATCGCCGCCGCCACGGAACGGCTGTTTCCGGCCTACTCGGCCAACCGCCTCGCCGAGCAGATCACCGTCGGTCGGGACCAGTGGCTGACCCTGATGGACGCGCTGCGCACGATCCGTGAGCGCGACGGGGACGCTTCCGAGATGCTCGACCGGCTCGCCCAGATCGAGTCCGACCTGGGCCGGCAGGCCGACCTCATCAACCGGACCGGAATGCCGCTCACGGTTCCCGGCCGAGCGGGCACTGACGAGGCCACGAGCGGCGGCGGCGCGGCCTCCGGGCCGGACGGTCCGTCGGCTGCCGGCATGGGGCCGGTCGTCTCGCCCCGGCTCGGATCACGCGCGGGCGGACGGCCGCGCCCGGGAGCCCGCCGCGGGCGCATCCTGGCCGCCGTTCGACCGCCCCGGGAGACGACGGACCCCGACGCCGGCCAGGCGCCCGGCGACGGTGCCGCGGGTGACTCGGCCCCGCAGCCACCCGCCGGAAGCTGACGCTCTCCCACTCCACGCCACGCGGCTCCCCCGCAGGCTCTTCCCGCCAGCTCCCCTTCCGGTCCCGCCCGGCGGCGCTGGCGGGAATGTCCCGGCCGCACAAAAGTTGAGCGCGCTAGGATCACCCCTGTCGGGCTATGATAAGAGCCGTCATCATGAGTCAGAGCGACTCAACACACCAGCCTGGCTTAGCGTTGGCGGAACCGAGGCTTCCCGGAGTGATCCTCAAACCTCGGTTCACCGACAGGTTCCATCCCCACGAGGTCGGTGCGCCCGCCTGATCGGCGCCACCGACATGATCGAAAGGCACACAGACATGGCACGAGCGGTCGGTATCGACCTCGGCACCACGAACTCCGTCGTGAGCGTGCTCGAGGGCGGCGAACCCACGGTGATCGCCAACGCCGAGGGCTCCCGGACGACCCCGTCGGTCGTGGCTTTCGCGAAGAACGGCGAGGTCCTGGTCGGCGAGGTCGCCAAGCGTCAGGCGGTGACAAACGTCGAGCGCACCATCCGGTCGGTCAAACGCCACATGGGCACCGACTGGAAGATGACGGTCGACGCGAAGGATCTCACGCCCCAGGAGATCAGCGCGTTCATCCTGCAGAAGCTGAAGCGGGACGCCGAGTCCTACCTCGGTGAGACGGTCACGGACGCGGTCATCACCGTCCCGGCGTACTTCGATGACGCCCAGCGTCAGGCCACTACCGAGGCGGGCACGATCGCCGGGCTCAACGTCCTGCGGATCGTCAACGAGCCGACCGCCGCGGCCCTCGCCTACGGGTTGGACAAGGGCGAGAAGGAACAGACCATCCTGGTCTTCGACCTCGGTGGCGGTACCTTCGACGTCTCCCTGCTGGAGATCGGCGACGGTGTCGTCGAGGTGAAGTCCACCTCCGGTGACACCCACCTCGGTGGTGACGACTGGGATCAGCGCGTCACCGACCACCTGATCAAGACTTTCAACGGCCAGCACGGGGTCGACCTCGGCAAGGACAAGATGGCCCTGCAGCGGCTGCGGGAGGCCGCTGAGAAGGCGAAGATCGAGCTTTCGCAGTCCACCCAGACCACGATCAACCTGCCCTACATCACCGCGTCGGCCGAGGGTCCCCTGCACCTCGACGTCTCACTGTCGCGCGCCGAGTTCCAGCGGATGACCTCCGACCTCATCGACCGCTGCAGGCACCCCTTCCAGCAGGCGGTGAAGGACGCGGGGATCAAGATCAGCGACATCGACCACGTCGTCCTCGTCGGTGGTTCCACCCGGATGCCCGCCGTCGTCGAGCTGGTCCGCGAGCTGACCGGGGGCAAGGAGCCGAACAAGGGCGTCAACCCGGACGAGGTCGTCGCCGTCGGCGCCTCGCTGCAGGCCGGCGTGCTCAAGGGCGAGGTCAAGGACGTCCTGCTCCTCGACGTCACCCCACTCTCGCTCGGCATCGAGACGAAGGGGGGGATCATGACCAAGCTCATCGAGCGCAACACCACGATCCCCACCAAGCGCTCGGAGATCTTCACCACCGCCGAGGACAGCCAGCCCTCCGTGCAGATCCAGGTCTTCCAGGGCGAGCGCGAGATGGCCGCCTACAACAAGAAGCTCGGCATGTTCGAGCTGACCGGCCTGCCGCCCGCCCCGCGGGGCATGCCCCAGATCGAGGTCACCTTCGACATCGACGCAAACGGCATCGTGCACGTGTCCGCGAAGGACCTGGGCACCGGCAAGGAGCAGTCGATGACCATCACCGGTGGCTCGGCGCTGCCGAAGGACGACATCGACCGCATGGTCCGCGACGCCGAGCAGTACGCCGAGGAGGACCGCAGGCGCCGGGAGGAGGCCGAGACCCGCAACAAAGCCGAGACGCTCGTCTACTCGACCGAGCGGTTCCTCGCCGAGAACGGCGAAAAGATCGACGCCGCGGTGAAGAACGACGTGGAGGAGAAGCTCGGCACGCTGCGGGGCGCCGTCGCCGGCACCGACACGGCGGCGATCCGCGAGGCGGCCGACGCGCTGGCCGCGGCTAGCCAGGCGATGGGCCAGGCCATGTACGCGCAGGCCGCCCAGGAGGGCGCGGGTGCCTCCGGCGGCGCCGGAGCAGCCGACGACGACGTGGTCGACGCGGAAATCGTGGATGAGGAGGACAAGAAGTGACCTCAAGCCAGGCCGCGGACTGGTGGGGTTCGTCTCGGCCCGACGGCCGGGACGAGGCCGAAGAGCCCCCGGTGGTGGTGCGGGACCGGCGCCGGATCGATCCGGAGAGCGGCGAGGTCCGGCCGGAGGCCGCTGCGTCCCCCGGCCCGACGGCCACGGAGGTTCCTCCCGCCGGAGTCCCGGCGGGCGAGGGTGACGGTGAGCTCATGGCGTCACTGCGCCAGCAGGTCACCGAGCGGACCGCGGACCTGCAGCGCCTGAAGGCCGAGTTCGACAACTACCGTCGGCGGGTCGAGCGGGACCGTCAGCAGATCGGCGAGCAGGCGACGGCGAAGCTGCTGGCGAGTCTGCTGTCGACCCTCGACGACATCGGCCGGGCTCGTGACCACGGCGATCTGGAAGGCCCGTTCAAGGCGATCGCGGAGGCCTTGGAGGCAGCCCTGGAGGCGACCGGGCTGGAGCGCTACGGGGCGAAGGGCGACGAGTTCGACCCGTCGGTCCACGAGGCTCTGATGCACTCCTACCGGTCGGACGTGAGCGGGCCGACTTGCGTGGACGTCTTCCGGGCGGGTTACCTGCACGCGGGCAAAGTGTTGCGGCCCGCGCAGGTGTCGGTCGCGGAACCGTCGGGCGAGGTGGACGAGATCGTCGATCAGCCGGTCGAGGCGGAGGTCGTCGCCGGGGCCGGCGAGGCGGCGGGGAGCGGCCCGGGCCAGGCAGGCGGCCCGCCGAATCGGCCGGCATCGGTCCCC
The DNA here is from genome assembly GCF_977966315.1 of Frankia sp. CeRuru1. NCBI lineage: Bacteria > Bacillati > Actinomycetota > Actinomycetes > Frankiales > Frankiaceae > Frankia > Frankia sp. CeRuru1. The sequence continues at coordinate 1,165 of NZ_CDWWEW010000140.1, read as the reverse complement.
GATGACACGGGCAGTGCGCCCGGGCCGGACAACGGCGGGCCCACTGTCAGCGCCGACTGAACACCGGCTGAAGAGGGGAGCCAGGTCCGTCCGGCCGTCCGCGAGCCGGGGTCTGACGGGCATGGCCGGCCACCGCCTCGCGCGGACGACATCGTGAAGGAAGGAGGGGCGCCGTGAGTGTTCGCGACATGGTCGAGAAGGACTATTACGCCGCTCTCGGCGTTCCAAAGGACGCCTCGGCGACCGACATCAAGAAGGCGTACCGCAGGCTGGCCCGTGAGCTGCACCCCGACAAGAACCCGGGGGACGCCAAGGCCGAGGCGCGGTTCAAGGAGGTCTCCGAGGCCTACGACGTTCTCTCGGACGAGGGCCGTCGACGGGAGTACGATGAGGCCCGGGCGCTGTTCGCGGCCGGCGGTCGTCCCGGCGGCGGCTTCGGCGGGCCTGGCCGAGCCGGGGGTTACGGCGGGTTCGGCGCGCCCGGCACGGGCTACGGCAGCGGGCCGAACCTCAACCTCGACGACCTTCTCGGTGGGGCGAACGGCGGCCTCGGCGGCATCTTCGACAACCTGTTCCAGCGGTCGTCACCCGGACGCGGCCCGCGTCGGGGTGCCGACATCGAGGCCGAGGTCACGATCCCCTTCGAGAAGTCGCTGACCGGCCTGGAGGCGTCGGTCCGGCTTCCCGGGGCCGCGACCTGTACCACCTGCACCGGCAGCGGGGCGCGTCCCGGCACGACGCCGCGCACCTGCCCGACCTGCCGTGGACTGGGCGTGGTGTCCCGCTCCCAGGGTGGCTTCGCACTCTCCGAGCCCTGCCGCGACTGCCTGGGCAAGGGCACCTTGATCGACCATCCCTGCCCGGACTGCCGGGGCACCGGCCGGCGTGAGCGTGAGCAGCGCATCCGCATCCCACCTGGGGTGAGCGACGGACAGCGGCTGCGGGTCCGGGGGCGTGGCATACCCGGCGAACGGGGCGGACCGGCCGGTGACCTCGAGGTGACGGTGCACGTGCTGCGCCATCCGGTGTTCGAGCGGGAGGGGAACAATCTGGCGATCACTCTCCCCGTGACGATCACCGAGGCCGCCCTCGGCGCATCGATACGGGTGCCGACCCTGGACGGTGCTCCGCTCACGATGAAGGTGCCGGCGGGGACCTCCAGCGG
>NZ_CDWWEW010000139.1:0-12151 GCF_977966315.1 Frankia sp. CeRuru1 | reverse complement strand
CGTCGACCGGGCCCGCTGGTCCCCGCCCCGCACCGGCGTCCGGCTGGACCCGGATTCAAGATCGAGACCTTGCTGATCTCGTCAACGTGCTGTGGATCTCGGGTGCCGAGGCTGTCGCGGTCAACGGCGTCCGCCTGACGGCTCTCAGCGCGATCCGGGCGGCCGGTGATCTCGTTCTCGTCGGATTCGTGCCGATGATCGCGCCGTACACCGTCGAAGCGGTGGGTGATCCGGACGATCTCGTGCGGCGTCTCGAGGAGTCCGCCGTGATCGACCGGCTGCGGCATCGTCCCGACTCACCGGTGACCTCCCTGGCGGTCGTCACTGTCAGAAACCTGACCCTGCCCGCGGCCGATCCCCGGGTGCTGCGGCATGCTCGACGGAGCGAATCATGATCGTCGTGGTAGCCCTTGCCCTGGGCGTGACGGTCGGCCTGGTGCTGGGCCCGACCGTCCCCGACTGGATGGATCCCTACCTCCCAGTCGCCGTGGTGGCCGCGGTGGACGCTGCTCTCGGCGGCGCGCGGGCCGTCGCGGAGAGGGTGTTCGACGACCGGGTGTTCATCGTCTCGTTCGTCTTCGACGTCGCGGTTGCCGTCCTGATGGTGCTACTTGGCGACCTGATCGGGTTCGGCGGCGCGTTGTCCACCGCGGTGGTCGTGGTGCTGGGCATCCGCATCTTCGCCACCGCGACCGCGTTGCGTCAGCATCTGATCAAGGTCTGACGGTGGCGGTGACCTCGACAGGCGACCCTTCGGGATCCGGGCCCGGACGGAAGTCCGTACCCGATCCGAAGCCCGATCCGACCCCGGTCGCCGAGGCGCCGGTCCCCGATCCGACCCCGGTCGCCGAGCCGCCGGTCCCCGAGACGCCGGTCCCCGAGGCGCCGTCGGACCCGCCCCCGTCGCCCGTCGTGGTCCCTGTCGCGTCGGAGCCGACGCCGAGCCCGGTTCCGGGGCACGCCCGGCCGGGTCGTGCCCGGACGCGGCGTGCCCTGAGCCTGGTCCTGCTCGCCGGTCTCGGTTTCGCCGCGGTCGCCGCGACCCGGTCCGCGGAGCCGTCCTTCGGACTTGCCACCGCGCGGCCGGGCGAGCTCGCCGCGACCCTCGGTGCGATCGGCGCCGTCGACCGGTCCCTGGTGGCCCGGGAGCATCAGCTCCGCCAGGAGACGGAACCGATGATGCCGCCCGTGCCGACGTCGACGCCGGCCCCGGCGGCCGGGCCGGGCGAGGTGCGTCGCGAGGCCGACCGGCTGGCGATCCTCACCGGCATCGTGCCGGTCACCGGATCGGGGCTCGAGCTGACGATCCATGACCCCCACCGCGCGGTCGACTCCTCGATCCTCGTCGACGCCCTGCAGGAGCTACGGGACGCGGGCGCCGAGGCGATCGAGATCGCCGGGGTCCGAGCGGTCGTCTCGACCTACGTGGCCGACGAGCCCGGGCGGGGGTTGGTGGTCGACGGCACGTCGATCGCGCCGCCGTACGTGCTGCGGGTGGTGGGCGACGCCCACACGCTGGACCAGGCGATGCGGATCCCCGGCGGGGTGCTCGATACGGTAGCGGCACGGGACGGGGCGCAGGCGACCGTTCGGACCTCCGAGCACATCGAGATCCGTGCGCTGCGACCCGCTCCGAGTCCTCGCTATGCCCGTCCGGCCGGATAGGGGACCCTGTCCGGGCCAGTCGAGGAACGTGGTTCCTGGTGGAGTTCGCGGCGCGGTACGGCGTCGGGCCGGGCGGCGCAGAGCGGTCCGCGGAGTGGTCAGAGCAAGGGGAGGCGATCTCCGGTGTACCCGGACGACCTGAAGTACACCCGTGAGCACGAATGGATCCGGCTCGACGGGAGCACGGCACGGGTCGGCATCACGTCCTACGCGCAGGAGGCACTGGGCGACATCGTCTTTGTCTCTCTGCCCGACCTCGGCTCCGCGGTCCAGGCCGGTGAGTCCTTCGGAGAGGTCGAGTCGACCAAGAGCGTGTCCGAGATCTACGCGCCGATCGCCGGCGAAGTGACGGCGCGCAACGAGGCGCTTGCCGGTGCGCCGGAACTGATCAACTCTGATCCCTACGGGGAAGGCTGGCTCGTCGAGCTCACGGTCGCGGATGTCGCCGGCGTCACCGGCCTGCTGGCCGCCGAAGAGTACGCGGAGCACGTGAAGGAAAACTGAGAGTATCTGGTTTGTGCCCATGGTGGGTGGTGGGCCGCACCACGCCGAACAACACGGGTCGCACCCTTTTCACGACCGTGCCCGCGATGCACTAGCCTCGGAGTGCACCGGGGCACGATCGTGGACGGCCCGACCGTCGCCATGTGATCATCCTGGTGATGGGGGTGGGCTGCGGACGTCTGGCTACCACCATCGCAGTGTTGGCAGAGACGTTCCCGCCGCCCGTTCGGTGGCGGCCGAAGCGGCTGGGGTACCCCGCCCGTGCGGGATCCCGGCAGGAAGCGGACGCGACTGTGTTCTGCACGAGGTGCGGACAGCAGAACCCGTCCGACGCGCTGTACTGCGCGCGGTGCGGGTCTCCTCTGGTGCGTCCGGGTGAGCCCGTGGCGCCGGAGAGACCCGCGGAGCAGACGTCGACGCTGAACCTGGCGGCCGCGCTGTCCGGCATCGAGGGCGACCACGTCGACGAGTCGACCGAGCGGGACGCCGTCGCCGCCGTCGACGCGCTACCTCCCGGTTCGGCGTTGCTCGTCGTCAAGAGGGGGCCGAATGCGGGGAGTCGTTTTCTGCTGGATGCCGACATGACCACCGTCGGCCGCCATCCCGAGAGCGACATCTTCCTCGACGACGTGACCGTCTCCCGCCGGCATGCGGAGTTCCATCGCTCGCCGTACACCAAGGGCTTCTCGGTTCGCGACGTCGGGAGCCTGAACGGTACCTACCTCAACCGCGAGCGGATCGACTCGGCTGAGCTCACCAGCGGCGACGAGGTGCAGATCGGCAAGTTCCGCCTGGTGTTCCTGACCGGCGCGAGCTACGGGGGGTCAGCGGCACGGTGACGAGGAAGGACCCACGGTGAGCGGCGGCCTCGCCGCGGCATCGCCGGCCCCGCGTTCGGGCGCAGCGCGCTCGGACCAGGCCGGACAGAACGCGAAGGTGCTCAACATCGGCCAGGTTCTCGACCGTCTGCGGGCGGACTTCGCCGACATTACCCTGTCGAAGATCCGCTATCTTGAGGCGGAGGGGCTCGTCGAACCCGCCCGTACCAGCGCGAACTACCGCAAGTACTCGGTCGACGACGTCGCCCGGCTCCGTTACGTCCTGCACGCGCAGCGGGAGCGCTTTCTTCCGCTGCGCGTGATCAAGGAGGAGCTGGCGTCGCTCGACCGCGGTGAGACCCCGGTGCATCGGCCCGGACCCCGCGCGCTGCCTCCGCATCCGACCCCTACCGGCCTGGACGCGTTCCTCGGGGCGGAAAGGGTTAGGATGTCGCGCCGGGAGCTTCTCGCCGCCGCGGGGCTCGGCGACGAGGCCCTGACCGAGCTGGAACAGCACGGCCTGGTGGGTCCGATCGCGGGCGGCGGGTACTACGATTGCGACGCCCTGCTCGTCGCGCGGACCGTGGCGCTGCTGGCCGGCCACGGCGTGCAGCCCCGGCATCTGCGGGCCGCCCGCACCGTGGCCGACCGTGAGGCTGGTCTCATCGAGGCCGCCGTCGCCCCGTTGCGGGGCCAGCGCGGTGGTGAGGGCTCGGGACGGCACGCCGAGACCGCCGATGAGCTGGCGGCGTTGCTGGTCCGCTTGCACGCGGCCCTGTTGCGCTCCCGGCTGGCGGCGGGACGATCGAGTTGAGACCGAGGTGAGGAGGCTGCCGGGGCTGCGCTCGGAGTGCCTTGCCGGACAGCCGAACCGGTGGGCGCGCTGACGCCGGACGGAAGCGGGGATACTGTCTCCCCTGTGGGGTTTTCTGGCTCCGGTCACAACATCCCGCCCCGCCCCACCTGCGAGGAGGTAGATCGGTGCATCGGCTGGACATCGTCGGCGTGCGAGTCGAGCTTCCGTCGAAGCAGCCGATCGTCCTGCTCAAGGAGGTGGGCGGTGAGCGGTATCTGCCCATCTGGATCGGTGCTGTTGAGGCGACGGCGATCGCCTTCGCCCAGGAGGGCATCACGACGGCTCGACCTATGACCCATGACCTGATGCGGGATGTGTTGCGCGCGCTGCAGACGGATCTGACCCGGGTGACCATCACCGACCTTCAGGACGGCGTCTTCTTCGCCACGCTCGTGTTCGGCAACGGGGTGGAGGTCTCCGCCCGGCCGTCCGACGCGATCGCGTTGGCGATGCGGATGGGAGCGCCGGTCTACGGGGTCGAGGCGGTCCTGGCCGAGGCCGGGATCATCGTTCCCGAGGAACAGGAACAAGAACAGGAGAACGAGCTGGAGAAGTTCCGGGAGTTCCTTGACACGATCTCCCCGGAGGATTTCAACACTCCCGGATCCTGAGGGTGCCCGGTTCCCGAGGGCTCCTGGCCCCTGAGCCTCCCAGTCCTCGGCGTGCCCGCCTGGGCGCAGGTCGGCCGTTGAGGCCTTCAGCCAGCCCGGGCCAAGGTCGGCTGTGATCTAGCGTGCGGGCAGTATCGGAGCGCACTTCCGATTTGACCGATCTGTTGAATGACGTCCGCTGGACTACAGACACGCCGGCTTAGATCATTGAAGGAACCGCGCGTCGCTCCTACGGTCGGGAGAGCCCGACCGTAGAGTTCGTGCCCCTGCCCGCGGTAGACGTGGCGGAACGGGCTCTCTCCGGCTCTGACCTTGCCGGGCTGTGGCAACGGCGTGATGCGCTCCGCCCGGGCCCGTGCCGACGGGTGGGCGGGCGGTCCCGGCTTACGGGCACAGGGGTGCCGCGTCGCGGTCTCGCAGACCGTCGACCGGCGGCGGTCGGGGACAGGGAGTCGTGTGGTCGAGATGATCGTGGCAGGCCGCACGACGGTGGAAACGGTTCGATCGGGCCGGGTGCCCGGGATGGCGGCGTCGGGTGACGTCGGCGGTCGGGACGGATCCGGAACGGTCCGGAGGATGGGGCTGGCATGGCGGCGAAGTGCGTACAGCGATGATCGAACAGGGCCAGCTCTTTCCGGATGAGATTCCTGAACCGCCGGGGGACGATGTCGGGTACCGGGGGCCGACGGCCTGCGCCGCGGCGGGCATCACCTACCGCCAGCTCGACTACTGGGCTCGGACCGGTCTGGTCGTCCCCAGCGTCCGCGACGCGTCCGGTTCCGGCAGCCAACGGCTGTACTCCTTTCGTGACGTCCTGGTGCTGCGCGTGGTCCGCAAGCTACTCGAGGCCGGTGTGTCGCTGCAGAACATCCGGGTGGCGGTGGAGCATCTGCGTACCCGCGGCGTGGACGACCTGGCGCAGCTCACCCTGATCAGCGACGGCTCCACCGTGTACGAGTGCACCTCGGACGACCAGGTGATCGATCTTGTCCGGGGTGGGCAGGGCGTGTTCGCCATCGCCGTTGGCCGAGCCCTGCGCGACATGCGTGGCCAGCTGGCTGAACTGCCCTGCGAGCGGCCTGGTCATCCGCCGGCAACCCATCCCGGCGACGAGCTGGCCAGTCGTCGGACCCGGCGGAGCTCGGCCTAGCCTCCCCCGCCTTTATTCGGTTCCAAACTGTCGGAGGTTCGTCGTACGGTCCGCCTCGTGACAGACAACCCGGCGGTCCTCACCGAGGGCCTGCAGAAGAGCTACGGCGGCAAACGAGCGCTGGTGGGCCTGGACCTGCGGGTCGATGCCGGCACCGTGCACGGCGTGCTGGGGCCCAACGGAGCCGGCAAGACGACGGCGGTACGCATCCTGTCGACCCTGCTGCGTCCGGACGGCGGCCAGGCCAGGGTCCTCGGTCTGGACGTCGTCCGGCAGGCGGACGCGCTGCGTGCCCGGATCGGTCTGACCGGTCAGTACGCGGCGGTCGACGAGCGGCTCACCGGCCTGGAGAACCTGGAGATGTTCGGGCGGCTCTACCGGCTGCGCAGCCGCGTCGCGCGGGCCCGCGCGGTCGAGTTGCTCGAGCGGTTCGAGCTCGCCGAGTCGGCCGGTCGGCAGGCGCGTACCTACTCGGGCGGGATGCGGCGGCGGCTCGATCTCGCGGCCAGCCTGATCATCAACCCGGCGGTGCTGTTCCTCGATGAGCCGACCACCGGACTGGATCCCCGCAGCCGTTCGGCAATGTGGAGGGTGATCGCCGATCTGGTGCGGGACGGCACGACGGTCCTGCTCACGACGCAGTACCTGGAGGAGGCCGACCGGCTGGCCCACCGGATCTCGGTGGTTGACGGCGGCCGGGTCATTGCGCGGGGTACCCCGAACGAGCTGAAGTCGCAGGTCGGTGGCGACCGGCTGGACATCGTCGTCGGTGGTGACGCCGCCGAGGATGTCCAGGCCGCCCGGGCGGTGCTTGCCCGGTTCGGATCCGGCGCGGCGACGGCCGACGGGGAGACGCGCCGGGTCAGTGTGCCGGTACCGGGCGCGAGCGTGCTGTCCGACGTGGTCCGGGGTCTCGACGAGCTGGGGGTGCCGATCTCCGACGTCGCCCTGCACCGGCCGTCGCTGGACGACGTCTTCCTCGCCATGACCGGGCGCGCTCCGGCCGGCAGCGAGGTGCCGCCCGCACGCGCGGGCGGCGACGGCCGTGGCGACACCGACACCCCTGATGACCGGGGCGACAAGGACGACAAGGACGATGACAAGGACATGGTGACCATATGAGCACCCTCGAGCTGACTCCAGCGGGGCGCGGGCAGCTGTCGTGGGCCGTTGCCGACGCGTGGGTGATGTGCCGGCGCAATCTGATCCAGACCTGGCGGATACCCGAGCTCGTCATCTTCGCGACCATCCAGCCGGTCATGTTCGTCCTGCTGTTCACCTATGTCTTCGGTGGCGCGATCAACGTGGGTGACGGGGTCAAGTACGTGGACTACCTGATGCCGGGCATCTTCCTGCAGACGGTGATCTTCGGGTCGATGCTGACCGGCGTGGGGCTGGCGGAGGACCGTCAGCGGGGTCTGATCGACCGGTTCCGTTCCCTTCCCATGAGCAGGTCGGCGCTGCTCACCGGCCGTACCCTGGCCGATCTCGCCCGCAACGTCTTCATCGTCGTAGTGATGCTTCTGGTGGGCCTGGCCGTGGGATTCCGGTTCGGGGAGACCACGGTGCCGGCGGTGCTGGCCGGGTTCGGGCTGATGCTGTTGTTCTCGTACGCCTTCTCCTGGCTGTCCGCCGTCATCGGGCTGTCGGTGAGTAGCGCGGAGGCGGCGCAGTCGGCGGGATTCATCTGGATTTTCCCGCTGGTCTTCGCCAGCTCGGCCTTCGCCCGGGTGGAGACCATGCCGGGCTGGCTGCAGGCGTTCGCCCAGCATCAGCCGGTGACGGTGACCGTCGACGCCGTGCGGGCGTTGTTCCTCGGCGGTCCGGTCGTCTCCGTTCTCCTGCAGTCCCTCGCCTGGTGTCTGGGCCTGCTGGTGGTGTTCGGGCCGTTCGCCGCGCGCGTGTACCGGCGGTCGGCCTCGCGCTGACCGGCGGGCCCGACCGCCGGCCGCGGGCCGCACCGAGCGTCGCCGAGGCGCGGCTCATGGTCAGGTGCGGCCCTCGGTCTCCTGGGCGTTGCCCAGCGTCGCCTCGTAGGCGAGCCATTCGGCCCGCAGGACCGGCCAGCCGTCGGCGCGCAGCAGGTCCACCACGGCGGGGTCGTCGTCGACCACGACGGCGACCCGACGGCCGGCGCCGAGCTCGCGAAGTTCGGCGCGTTTGAACACCCGAGCCGGCCGACGGTCGGCGTCCGGACGCATCCGCAGCTCACCCGGCGGCAGATCCTGTTCGGTCAGCCAGCGCCGCGTCGCCTCTCTGGAACGCTCTGGCCGGCCGGTCAGCCATACCACCTCGTGGTCCCGAGCCAGCTTGCGGGCTAGTTCCACCCCTTCGGCCAAGGGGGGATCGGCGGGCGCCGCTGCGAAGAACGCCTCCCAGTCACTGGGACTGGCGCGCAGGAAGCGTAACCGGTGTCGGACGTCGGCCACCACCCCGTCGACGTCAATGACGGCGAGCGGTCGCTGTTTCGCCGCCGCCGTACCCGCCGTCTCCGTGAGGCCCGCCGTGTCAGCCGTGTCAGCCGTGTCCGTCACCGACGTTCCCTTTCCACCTGCTCATCGCCGACCTTCGCCCCTTCGATCGGTGCGCTGGCTTACCTGACCGGGACGGTTGCCCCGACGGATCATTGAACACGCGCGGCGCCGTTGATTTGGTGCCGGTCGAGGGGTAGCCCGCTCCGGTGGTCCCGGCGTCGCCGTCGTCCGGAACGGCCAGGCTGCGGGTGGTTGTACCGATAACGTCGCCGATGTCGTCGCATGCTTTCGTCCGGCGAGGTCCCCGTGCCCAGACCGTCGCGCCGGCAGGCCAGTTCGGCCGGTCGGCGCGTTCTGGGATGTTTGCTCCGTCGGACGTGTCATGGTCGTCGGGGGGCTCGACGCCGAGCACGGCAACACACAGTGTGGGGAGGTCAACGTGTCGGGTACCCGGCGGGCGCGCACGCTCGTGGCCGGTATCCAGTCCTCGCTGGGGGCGGCACTGGCGCTCGCCGATCGGCTGGATGAGCAGGCGGACCGGATCGAGGCCGAAGCGGGTTCCGGTGTCGCCGGGAAGGCTGGTGCCGCCGGGAAGGCTGGTGCCGCCGGGAAGGCTGGTGGCCTCGGTGAGTCCGGTGCGGGGCGGCTCGACGTCGCCGGGGAGCTCGCCCGGGCCGCCGTGATCGCCCGTTCCCGGGCGCGTGGATTCGCCGGCGCGTCCTGGGCGGCGCCCGACTGGCGGCACGGCCCCTTCGGCGTCGCCCCGGTCGGCGACCGGGCTCGTTTCCGGCCCGCTCTGTGGCAGGTCGGCCAGGTCATCGTGCCGCCCGACGATCCCACGGCGCAGCACCGGACGGTGCCACTGGCCATCCCGCTGCTGGACGGCCTGAACCTGCGGATCGAGACGACCCGGTCCCGCCGGCCCGCCGCGGTCGACCTCGTGCGTGGCCTGCTGACCCGCGTCCTCGCCGCGGCGCCGGCCGGGCGGGTCCGACTCGTCGTCTATGACCCCCACGAGCTCGGTGCCGGGCTCGCTAGCTTTGCGCCGCTGCGTGCCGCCGGTGTGGCCACCCCCACGCTCACGACGCGGGCCCGGCTCGAGGAGGTCCTCGCGGAGCTGTCGGCGGAGGTGGGAAGGATCACTGTGGACCGGCTCGGTGGCCGGTTCGACTCGTTGCGGGAGCGGGAGGAGGCCGGGCTTCCGCGTTCGGAGCCCTGGCGCGTCCTGGTGCTGCTCGGTGAGCCCCGGCTGCACGACGAGGGCGCGCGGGCGCTCGCCGCCATCGCGGCCCAGGGCCCGTCCTGCGGGGTGGTGGTGATCTCCATCGTGGAGGTCCGGCCGTCCGGCGCGGAGCCGGTCCTGGGCGGCTCGCGGGACGATCCCGATGAGGTGACGCCGCTGGATCCCGACGTCATCGGCCTGGAACCCGACGAGGACGAGGACTCGGTGACGGAACCCCTGCCGAGGTCGGTGGTGTTCACCGCGGTCGAGCTCCTCGCCGACCGGCCGGGATGGCGCGGGGTCGCCGCGGGAGGCTGGCGCACATCGCTGACCGGTCTGCTGCGGGTCGAGCTGGACCCGCCGCCGCACTCCATGCTGGTCGCCGCGGTCACGGCTCAGGTCGCCGCGGCGGCCACCCGGGAGGCCGCCCGGCCGCCCGCCATCAGCGACATGCTGCCCCGCGGCCTGTGGGAGTTCGACAGCGCCGCCGGGGTGGGTGTTGAGGTGGCGCAGGGCCCCGACGGGCCGGTGGGGTTCACCTTCGACGACGACACCGTGCACGCCCTCGTCGGCGGCCAGGCCGGGTCGGGCAAGTCGACGCTGCTCCTCGACGTGATCTACGGGATCGCCGCGCGTTACGGGCCCGACCAGGTCCGCTTCCATCTGCTCGACTTCAAGGAGGGGCTGGAGTTCGCCCAGTTCGCCGCCGGTCCGACGGACCCGTTCTACCTGCCGCACGCCGATACCGTCGGCATCGAGAGCGACCGCGAGTTCGGCGTCGCGGTGCTGCGGGCGGTCCGTGAACAGATGCGCCGCCGCGCCGTGGCGATGCGTGCGGTCGGCGCCCGCGACCTGCGAGGCCTGCGGGCGGCCGACCGGAGCTCGCCCTGGCCGCGGATCATCGTCGTGGTCGACGAGTTCCAGGTGATGCTCACCCCGATGGACTCGGTGGCGCGGGAGGCCGTCGCGCACCTGGAGGTCCTGGCCCGCCAGGGCCGCGCCTACGGGGTCCATCTGCTGCTCGCCAGCCAGACGCTGTCCGGTATCGATGCGCTCGACGCCACCGCCGGCAAGCGTGGTTCGATCTTCGGGCAGTTCGCGTTGCGCGTGGCGCTGCGTACCTCGATCTCGGAGTCGCGGGTCCTGCTGTCCACGGCGAACGAGGCGGCCGGCGCGCTCTCGGGCGTCGGGGAGGCTATCGTCAACCGGCGCAACGGCCATCCCGCGGGCAACGAACTCGTCCGGGTCGCCTTCCCTGATCCGGCGGCGATAGGCGTGCTGCGTGGGCGGCTGGCGGCCACGACCGCGCGCAGTGTGCCGAAGGCAAGGCCCCCGCGGGTCTTCGCTGGTCACGCCCCCGCGGTTCTTGACGACAACCCGATCTACCAGGCGTTGGACGGACGTCCGGCGCCGACGGCCGTCGAGGCGGCTGCGGCCGAAGCGATCCTCGGCGGCGGTGGCGAGGGCGGTGGCGAAACCGGTCCGAGCCTGCTGCCGGGCAGTGTGTCGCCGGGTCGTGCCTCCCGCTCCGGGGACAGCTCCGGGGACAGCTCCGAGAACGATGTCGATCCCCTCGCGCTGGTCGGCGTGCCTCTGGACCTCGCGCCGCCCGCGGTCGGGGTACGGCTCGCCGCGTTGCCCGGCCGGCATCTCGCCGTGCTCGGTCCGCTGCGTCGGGAGGCGGTCGGCATCCTGCAGGCGGCGGCGGCCAGCGTCGCCGCGCAGGTCCCGGCCGGTGGACTCGTGGTCGAGATCATCGCCGCGGAGCCGATGGCGCTCGCCGCCGCGGAGGTGCTCGCGGCGCGTGTGCGCCGGGCCGGGCATCCCGTTCGGGTCGCCGATGTCACCGGCCTGCGGTCGGTGTTGGCCGGTGCCGCCGACGAGACCCGTGCCCGGGAGGAGTCCGCACTCACCGGCAGCGTGGGCCCGGTCGCGCCGTCGCTGCGGCTCGTCGTCGTCTTTGCGATGGACGCCGGCCGGGCCGGGCTGGAGGCGCGTGACCCGGTGACCCGTCGCACCGGACTGGACGACCTGCGCACGCTCACCCGCCGGGGACCGGCGCAGCGCGTGCACCTGCTGGGCTGGTGGCGGGGAGTGTCCCGGCTGGCTGAGGACCTCGGTCCGGGTAACCGGGACGACATCGCCGCGTGGATGGCGGCCGGGGTACCCGGCAGCGACCTGTTCGTCCTGGCCGGACACCGGTCGGTGGCCGGTGGGACCATGCCGAATCGGGCGGTCCTGTTCGACCGGCACGTCCAGGCCGAACCGCGCACCGTGGTGCCATTCGCGCCGTTGGATCAGGAGTAGCCCGATGTGGACCGATGACGGGGCGGGAACCGACGGCGATGTGGCGGGTGTCGGCGACGTGGGGATCGACGGCCGAGCAGGCGCCGGGAGAGGACGGAACGGGATCGTGGCTGGATTTGTGCCGGTGGATGCCTCCGATCTCGCCGACCTGTTCGGCGACCCGGACCTTGGCGACCCGGACCTTGGTGACCCGGATCTTGACGACCCGGCCAAGGCGGCGATGCAGTACCGGCGCCTGCTCGGTGCGTCCGACGAGGCCCGGGCCCGGGCCGGCCGCGACGCCCGCGACCGGCGTCAGGGCGGCCGGGCGGCCGCGCGTCGGCACCGGGACGCCGCGCAGGACATCCGGGCCAGGGTCCGCAGCGTCTGGGACCAGGTCGCCGAGCCCCTCGCCCAGTACGGGCTCACCGAGCTCGACCAGCTGCGCTCGGCGGCCGGCGACACCTCGGCCGATGCGGCTGCCGCCGCCCCGCGGGTCGGCCTGGCGAAGAAGGGGACGGCGGATCGCGGCCTCTACCGCGACGGGGGCGGGTACGCCCTGGCC
>NZ_CDWWEW010000138.1:0-12245 GCF_977966315.1 Frankia sp. CeRuru1 | reverse complement strand
GAGTAGCAGACTCCGCTCCCGACCTGGTCGATTCTGCCGGCGTCCCCCAATCCCGGGCGTGCCGGCGGGTCCGGGTAGCGGCGGTGGCGGGGTGCTCGTCGCTGGCACTGTCGAACTCGATGGCCCTCATGCGGGCAGTGAACGGCCAACGAATCAGTCGGAAAGAGCGTCAGAATGAAGGCGGATAAAACCGCTGTTCGGCGCTGCTCGATCGCTATCTTGAATGAATCGATAGCGCCGGGTAATGAGTGTTGACGACCTTCGTGGCGTGGGCCACAGTACCGGGTGAAAGTGGTGTTCGGCAGGTTGACCTGCTCGTGGCGACGAGAGGAAGCCGTTTCGAATTCCAATAGTCTGGGCCAGGTCGGCTTTCCGCGCAGCCTCGCCGTGGGGCCAGACCTCCGGTCAGGAAAGTCGACCCAGCGTTACGAGAGGCTCGATATGCACAACCCGGAAGGGCGTGGCACCTCGCCAGGTCTGGTGGTGCCGACGAGCGCGCGCCGCCTCGGGTCGGGAGCCGTGCGGTCGGGTGGAGACGTGGAAAGGCTTCCGCTGTCGGCGGTGCAGCACGCAATGCTGTTGCACAGTGTCAGCGCTCCAGGCGAGGGATTCTACGTTCTGCAGAAGTTGTTCACGTTGCGGGAGCAGCTGAATCTGGCGGTGTTCGAGCAGGCACTGCGGGACCTGTTCGACTGGCATCCCATGCTGCGGACCAGGCTTCTGCTGGACCATCCGGACGGTCCGAGCCAGGTGGTCAGCAGCGAGGTCGAGGTGTCCCTGTCCGCGCCGGACTGGAGGCAGTTGGACAGCACAGCTCGGCAACGGAGCCTGCGCGAATACCTCGACGATGACAAGCGCCGGTCCTTCGATTTCACGGCCGGGCCCCCGATGCGGTTCGCGGTCTTCCGTATGGGTGATCATGAATACGAGTTCGTCTGGACGACCCATCATGCGCTGATGGACGGACGCTCCCTTTTCATGGTGAGCGCGGAACTCTTCGAACGGTACGATCACCTGCTCGTCGGGCGCCGGGCCGAGCGTCCCCGCCCGCGCCCGTACCGGGACTACGTCGACTGGCTGGCCGCGCAGGACCTCGTCGCAGCCGAGTCGTTCTGGCGTGCCGATCTGGCTGGTGTTACGGAGCCCACGCCATTCGTCGTCGACGTGGTCCGCGCCCCCGGACCCGGTGAGAACGTCCTGACGGCCGTGGAGACCGAGATTTCGGAAGAGGTGACCAGGGCACTGGAACTCCTGGCCCGTGAGCAACAGGTAACCGCTAATAACGTTGTGCAGGCGGCGTGGACGGTCCTCCTGCAACAGCTCAGCGGCCGCCATGACGTAGTGTTCGGTACAACCCGGGCATGCCGCGGATTCCTGGACGGCGCCCAGGGCATGCTTGGTCTGTTTCTTAATACGCTGCCATTCCGTGTCGTCGCCCCGAGCGCGATGACCGTGGTCGAGCTGCTGAAGCGGCTGCGACGGCATCAGCTGGCGCTGCGAGATTTCGAGCACACCTCGCCGACCCTGATCCACACCTGGAGTGATATTCCGGCCTCGCTCCCGATGTTCGAAAGCCTGCTCATCTTTGAGAACTACCTGCCTGGTACCCGGCTGCGGTCGCTGGGGGGTGCCTGGCGGCACCGGGAATTCCGTTTGGAGGAGCAGACGAATTACCCGCTCACTCTCTATGCGAACCACGACCACCGCCTCATCCTCAGAGTCGGTTATGACCGCCGCCGTTTCACCGATAAGACGGTAGAACGGATGGGATCCCAGGTGCGGCGGTTGTTGGAGGCGATGGTGGCCGCCCCGGAGGTCCCCCTCGGTGCGCTTCCGGAACTTGCGCTGGAGGAGCTGGCCGGCCGGCGGGCGAAGGGAACGGTCCTACCAGTCGGACCAGTCGGACCGGTCGGACCGGTCGGACCAGTCGGACCGGTCGGACCGGGGGAGCCGGGGGAACCGGCCGGAGTCGTCGAGCACGAGACCGGCTGGGTACGGCGCCTGATGTCCGTCGAGCCGCTCGACCTCCCGCGCCGTAATCCGGTCCCGGATCCGCCGCACCGGTACCGGGACATCCGATTCCCCGTCCCCGCTGATCTCGCCGGCGTGGAGGAGAAGGCGGTCGCACGGGATGGTGACGGCCGGGGGCACGGCAGGTCCGAATGGTTGCTCACGGTGCTGCTGGCCTTCCTGGTCCGATTCAGCGGTGCGGACGGTCCGGACGTCGACCTGTCGTGGGAAGCCGAATCCGACGCCTCGGGCGGGGATGGCACACCGCTTGCCCGCCATCGGCCGTTCCGGGTGCCCTCGCTCAACGAGAACCGGGGCTTCCTGGAGTTCCGCCGCGAGATGGCCCGGCAGCTCCACCTGTTCGGCGAGCGCAGCGGCTATCCCCGCGACCTAGGGGTTCGTCACGCGGAGCTACGTGCGTGCGCGCCATGGGTCGAGCGCGGCATGCCGGTCGCCGTCGAGCTGGTTGACAATCTCAATGTCGCTGCCGAGCCGCGGTCCGCGACCGTGCTGTTCGCGCAGATCCCGCGAGACGGTGAGGGATGTCGCTGGCTCATTGCCGAGAATGTCCTGCAAACTGGTGCGGCCGACACGATGCGCTCCATGTTTGTCGCGTTCCTCGAGGCCCTGACGGGCTCCGCGACGGCCGATCTGACCAAGCTCCCGCTATTGTCGCCCGAGGACACGCAACGTGTGCTTGTCACCTGGAACGACACGGACGCCGACTACCCGTGCGACCTGTGCGCGCATCAGCTGTTCATACGGCAGGCACGTCGCCGTCCCGAGGCACCCGCCGTCGTCTACTCTGATCGCAGTCTCTCGTACGGCGAACTTGATCGACGGTCGACGCGCCTCGCCGCGTTCCTCGGTCGCCACGGCATCGGTCCCGGCAGCCTTGTCGGCATCTACCTCGAGCGGTCGGAGGAAATTGTTGTCGCTGTACTCGGCGTGATGAAATCCGGAGCGGCCTTTGTGCCGTTGGATCCGGTGTATCCACCCGACCGCATCACTCAGATGCTCACCAGTTCGGGGTCGGCACTGCTGCTCACCCGGACGAGTTTGGAGCCCGATGTCCGGGGCTGCCCGGCGACCGTCGTCACGCTCGATCAGTACTGGGATGTGATCGCGACAGCCGGGGGCGGTCCGGGCGAGGAATCTGACGAGGAAAACTATGACCGAGGGTCATCGGAGGGCCGTGCTTATGTAATCTACACGTCGGGGTCGACCGGCCGGCCCAAGGGGGTGGATGTCGGCCACCGGGCCCTGACGAACCTTCTGTGCTCGATGGCGCGGACTCCAGGCTTTACCGAGCATGACCGCCTTCTGGCGGTGACCACGGTCTGCTTTGACATCGCTTACCTCGAGCTTCTCCTGCCGCTGGTGACAGGCGGGCAGGTCGAGGTGGTACCCGCCGCTGTCGCCAGTGACGGGTTCGAACTGCGGAGACGGATCGAGCGGAGTCGCCCGACGGTGATGCAGGCGACCCCGGCGACCTGGCGGATGCTGATCGCCGCGTCTTGGGAGGGTGACCGTGGCCTGACGGCCCTGTGCGGAGGCGAACAGCTGCCTCGCGACCTCGCTGACGGCCTTCTCGCGCGGGTTGCGAAGGTGTGGAACCTTTACGGCCCGACCGAGACGACGATCTGGTCCTCGGTCGACCGCGTGGAGCCGGGCCGGCAGGTCACGATCGGGCGGCCGATCGCCAATACCCGGTTTTACGTCCTCGACAGATGGCTTCAGCCGGTGCCGCCCGGGGTACCCGGCGAGCTGTACATCGGTGGGGACGGGGTGGCCGCGGGCTATCTCGGCGAGCCGGAGCTCACCCGGGAAAGGTTCGTCCGAGACCCGTTCGGACCGGACGAGCCCGCCGTCATGTACCGGACCGGTGACATCGTGCGCCACTTGCCCGACGGCCGGGTTGACTACCTCCACAGGGTCGACAACCAGGTCAAGCTGCACGGATATCGCATCGAATCCGGTGAGATCGAAGAAGCTCTGCGCCGGCATGACGGCATCGCTGAGGCGGTGGTCTGCCTACGCGACATCGCCCCCGGAAACCGCCAGCTGGTAGCCTACCTCGTCCCGGCCGAATCCGGCGTCGGTGCGCGGCCGGAGGAACTCCGGCGGTACCTACGTACCCGGCTGCCTCCCTACATGCTCCCGGCTGCGTTCGTGACCATGACGCGTCTGCCGCTGACAGCCAACGGCAAGATCGATCGTCGGTCCCTACCAGGGCCGCCCGAGGTCCTCCCGCCCGCAGGCGGAGACCGGGTCCTGCCCCGTGGCGAGCTCGAGGCGGCAGTCGCCAGCATCTGGCGGGGTGTCCTGGGGGTGCCGGAGGTCGGAATCGACGAGAACTTCTTCGACGCCGGCGGTAACTCGTTGCTGCTCATGCAGGTTCTGATCCGGCTGCAGGCGGAGCTGTCCGAGTCGCTTACGCGGGTCGACATGTTCGCCTATCCGACTGTCCGGGGACTGGCGGCATACTTGTCCTCCTCTGCGCCACGCCGGTCCGGTGACGCCGGAGCCGGCCCGTCACACACTCCCGGACGAGCTGGGGCACCCGAAGAATCCGGGGGGCGTTCCCGGTCAGCACTCGCGGGCCTCAGGCACAGACGTGGTGATCTCAGGTCCCGCCAGCCACCCGGCGCATGAGGCACCTGGCGTGTGAGGTGCCTGGCGGGTGAGCTACCTGGCGCATGAGGCGGCCCCGGCGGTGACGCGTTCGAGAACTCGGCTGGGAAGGTGAGGAATGGTCCGCTGCAAGATCTGTTCACTGAACGCTGGTCATCCGGGTATATCACTTGACAATGACGGTGTGTGCAACCTGTGTAGCCTCGACGTCGCAGTCGAGATGTTCGAGAACTTCACCTACGTGTCCAGAATCTACGAGGAGTTCGTGAACAGCGGGCCGAACGAGCGTGGTCCCTACGACTGCCTGCTGATGTACAGCGGTGGCAAGGACAGCACGTACATGCTGGACAAGTTCGTGAACGAGTACCATAAAAGAGTCGTCTCCTACACCTTCGAAATTCCCTTCGAGAGCAGCCATGCCGCAGCGAACATGCGGCTTGCCCAGGAGAGGATCCCGGCCACCTTCGTCACCGACCGGTCCGACAAGATAAAGGACATGATGAGGGAGGTGTTCAACCGGCCGGTCCCGGCGAAGCCGGGCAAGTACCTGGACGAGAAACTCCCCTGTGTCTCGTGCCGGTCGTTCTTTGTCATCCGGGCAATTCTGTACGCGTGGCGGGACAACATCCCCTACATCATCCTGTGCGCGGACCCGCAACAGACACTCACGATGGAGTCGAACGTCCGGAAGATCGTGAAGAACTTCTACCAGACCTTCGGCCGGGACCGGACCGGCGAGTTCTTCTCGGGCGGGCTGGAGGAACTACTGTTCGCCGATGAGCGTGAGCTGCCGAAGATCGTCTTTCCCTTCGTCGCCCTACGCGACGAATACGACCCCGACCGGATCGTCGCGGAGCTGAAGGCGAAAGGCATTTACGCCTCCTCTCCGTTCGAGACCCACTGCACGCTTTTTCCGCTACTCAACTACTACTCGTTCAGGAACTGGGACTGTATGTTCTACAAGCTGAACGCGTCGAGTTATGTGCGGGCGGTCAACCGAAACAAGGACTACGACCGGTCTACCTACAGCGTCAAGTTCCCCCGATCGGTCGATGTGGCCGAGGTCGAGGACCGACTCAGGGCGATCGTGTTCGAGATCGCGGCGGGGGAGGGGGACCCCGGCGCGCACGAGGAGGCCATCGTCGAGGTATTCAAGCAGCTCGACGCCGGCGATGACGCCGCCCGGTATGTCGCCCGCAGTTTCCTCGAGCTGCGTACCGTGGCCGCGGACCTGGGCATCCGACTCGACTGAGAGTCCGCACTGGAGGGGGAGGCGATGGAACGAGCAGACGACGTCCGGGATTCCGACATTGCGATTATCGGGATGGCGTGCCGTTTTCCCGGGGCCGATACCGTCGAGGAGTTCTGGCAGAATCTGTGTGACGGGCGCGAGAGCACCACTTTCTTCACCGAGGCCGAACTACTGGCAGCCGGCGTCGGCCCCGCGCTCGTGGCGGACCCGCGCTATGTGCGGGCCGGGCAGATACTGGCCGGCATCGAGATGTTCGACGCCGAGATCTTCGGGATCACGAGTGAGGAGGCGGAGCTCCTGGACCCGCAGCAACGGCACTTCCTCGAATGCGCGCTCACGGCGCTTGAGAACGCCGGTTACAACCCGGACACCTGCCCCGGCCCGATCGGTGTCTATGCCGGCGCCGGGCTGAACACCTACCTTCTACGCAACCTCGCCAGCCGTTTCCGTCACGGGTCGACGCTGGAACGTTACCGGCTGATGCTAGGCAACGACAAGGACTTCCTGGCGACGCGCGTGGCCTACAAGCTGAACCTGCGGGGCCCGGCGGTGAACGTGAACACCGCCTGTTCCACTTCGCTGGTGGCCGTCAACCTGGCCTGCCTGAGCCTGCTGGGCGGAGAGTGCGATCTTGCGTTGGCCGGAGCGGCTCATATCAAGGTGCCACAGGCCGAGGGCTACCTTTTCCAGGAGGGGATGATCCTGTCGCCGGACGGCCGGTGCCGGGCTTTCGACGCCCGAGCGCAGGGCACGGTCCTCGGCAGTGGTGTCGGCATCGTGGTCCTGAAGCGGTTGGCCGACGCGCTCGCCGACGGCGACTGGATTCACGCGGTCATCAAGGGAAGCGCGGTCAACAACGACGGCGGCGCGAAGACCGGCTACACGGCTCCCAGCGTGCAGGGCCAGGCCGCCGTGATCGCCGAGGCCCAGGCTCTTGCCGGTTGCGCCGCCGAGACGATCACCTATGTCGAGGCCCACGGTACCGGCACCCCGCTCGGCGACCCGGTCGAGCTCGCCGCCCTCACCGACGTGTTCATGCGGCAGGACGTGTTCATGCGGCAGACAGGGGCGGGCGACCGGTGCGCCATCGGTTCGGTCAAGACGAACATCGGCCACTTGGACGCGGCGTCGGGGATCGCCGGACTGATCAAAACCTCGCTGATGCTGCGACACCGGCGCATCGTGCCGAGCCTGCACTTCGAAAAACCCAACCCCGACATCGACTTTGACGCCAGCCCCTTCCGCGTCGCCACGGAGTCCCAAGAGTGGCCGGCATCGGGCACGGCCCCGCGACGTGCCGGCGTGAGCTCATTCGGCATTGGCGGCACGAACGCCCATGTGATTCTTGAGGAGGCGCCGCCCCGCGAACGCGAGCCCGGGGTGCCGCCCTCGGACGGCTGGCAGCTGCTGATGATCTCTGCCGGCTCGGTCGCGGCGCTCGAGGAGGCAACGGAGAATCTGGCGCGTCATCTGCGCGTGCACCGCGAGACGCTCGACCTCGCCGACGTGGCGTACACGCTCGCGGTGGGACGCCGAGCACGTGCGTACCGACGGGCGCTGGTGTGCCAGGACGTCCACGACGCCGCACTGACGCTCGCGCTCGGCGAGCCCGACCGCGTGTCCACCGGACAGGTTGCCGACGGCGAGGCCGACGTGCTCTTCGTTTTCGCGCACCGTCTCAGGGAGAACGGCGACGATACCCGTCTCGCCGGCCTGTACCGCGACGCCGCCGTGTTCCGCGACGCGGTCGACCGGTGCGCGGTGGCCCTCGAGACTCTCGGGGTGAGGCCGCGGACACCCGACCCGGCGTCGCTGTTGTGTGCGCGGCATGGCGACGCCGTCGCAGCCTTCGTCGGGCAGTACGCTCTCGCCGAGCTCTGGACGGCGTGTGGTGTGCGTCCGAGCGCGCTGGTGGGGTTCGGCGCGGGCGACCTGGTCGCCGCCTGCCTCGCCGGGATCTTCCCCCTCGAGTCCGCGCTCAGGCTGGCCTGGGCGCAGGCGCACGGCGAGCCGGCCGGTAGCCTCACGCCAGCGGCCCCCCGGTACCCCGTGTGGTCCGCGGCAGTCAACGGTTGGCTGGGCGTGGGTGTGCCGGTGCCGTCGGCGGGCTGGGCCGAGCCGCGTGACGAAACTCCCGACGCCGAGGAACGTCTGGCCCTCCTGCTCGACGGTCGGCGCGAGGCATCATCCGGGCGGAAGGCTGTGCCACTGGAGATGGACCCGCGCGGCACCCGTCCCGACGCCGACGCCCGGCACGTGTGGCTGGCGGCCGCGGGGCGCCTGTGGACAAGCGGCGTCAGCCTCGACTGGTCGGCGTTCCCTGCTGGCCAGGGACGTCGGCGCGTGCCTCTGCCGACCTACCCGTTCCAGCGCAGGCGCTACTGGGTCGAGGCGGAGGAACACGCGCTTCCGGCGACTGCGGGAAGAACCGATACCGGCTCCGCGCCGGCGGAGGAGACGCTGCGCGACCGGGTGGAGACGGCGCGGAGCGCCGAGAGACCCGCGCTCGTCATCGATTTCATCCAACATCAGGTTGCGGAAATGCTCGGACTGGACGATGCGGCACAGGTGGACCCGGATCAGAACCTCTTCACGCTGGGGCTGGACTCGCTGAATCTGATCGAGATCGCGGCACGGCTGGGTGCCGAGCTGGAGCAGGACGTCCGGGCCTCGGTCTTCGCCGATCATCCGACTATCCGCGCCTACGTGGAAAAGCTGGCGGCATCGCAGGACCTGCCCGGCACCGGCCCAGGCACCCTGGCGGGGTAGCCGGCGGTCCGTGGCGCGGATGCCTCCGGGACAGGCCGCCGGTGTCGTTCGACGTGTCGTGTCTCGGCATCCCGAGAGCCAACCCGCACCCGCAAGGGTGGCTCATCTACTGGGTGGGAAGGTCGAGGGTAACGGCTTGGGCGGGGCGACGATAGCCGGCTACGGGCGAGGCGGCCCTGGTGGAGGTTGCCGCGCATCCGGTGGACGCCGTTCTGCTCGACCTGATGTTGCCGGGCATGGATGGTTTGGAGGTGTGCCGTCGCCTGCGTACCTCAGGGGACCTGCCGGGCCTGGTGAGCCGGGCGCTGACCGTCGGCCCCCTGGAGATCCGTTGCGCGGAGGGGGTGGTCCTTCGGGACGGCCGCGACGCGCGCCTCACCTGCGGGTCAGCCGGGCAGCTGACGGGCATCTTCTGGCCATGCTGTCCGCGCGGCAACAAGGCATGTGGCGGTCCCGCGCGCGCCGGCTGTGGACCAGCTTCTGGACGATTCCGGCCCTGTGTACCGCCTTGGCGGTTGGTCTTGCCGTTTCGGTTCCCTGGCTGGATGAGCGGGGGCTGTCCGCCGCGCTGCCGTTCCTGTTCAGCGGCGGGCCGGACGGTGCACGATCCGTGTTGTCCGCGGTCGCCTCCTCCATGATCTCGTTTACCGCGCTGGTGTTCTCGATCACGATCGTGACGCTGCAGCTGACCAGTGGCCAGTTCTCGCCTCGGGTGCTGCGGACCTTCCTTCAGGATCGCCTCACCCAACTGGCACTGGGTGTCTTCGTTGCGACTTTCGTCTATGCGCTGGCGGTCCTGCGCTCGGTCCGCGGCGCGGACACGGCCCGGCCGTTTGTGCCGCGGACGGCTGTCACTCTGTCGGTTCTGCTGGTACTCATCAGCGTTGTGCTCTTCATCGCTTATATCCACCACGTGACCAATGCGGTCCGGGTGTCGCAGATCTTGGCCTCGATCGGCACGCAGACCCGCCGATGCATCGCTCGCCGCTTCGATGGCGTCGGCTCCGTATCCTCGGTACCTCTGCCGACGGCCGCGCCCAGCCCAAGATATAAGATCATAAGCGCCCCGCGGAACGGTATTATCGCCGTGGTGCGAGACCGACCGGTGGTTCGGGCTGCCTCGCAGGCTAATTGTCTGGTTGTGCTCGTGCCAAAGATCGGTGATTTCGTTGCTGCCGGGATGCCGCTGTTCACCGTGCACGATGGCCCCGCCGACGGCCTCCGCGGAGACCTCGACCGGCAGGCCGTGATTGACGCGGTGGATATCGAGATCGAGCGGAGCATGGAGCAGGACATTGCGTTCGGCTTCCGGCAGCTGGCCGATATCGCGGAACGCGCCCTGTCACCAGCCATGAACGACCATACGACCGCGGTGGCGGCGGTCGATCAGGTGCATGATCTGCTACGCCGGCTTGTCACGCGGCACCTGACGCCCCGGGCCCATACTGACCGGGACGGCCAGCCGCGGCTCGTGGTGCCGGAACCCGATCTCGAGGACTACCTGCGGATCGGCGTGGACGACATTAGCCGGTGGGCGCAGGACTCCCCACGGGTGCTCGCCCGGCTGCGCCTCATGCTGCGCGACGTGTACGAGCAGGCTCGGCCTGAGCACCGGGCGCGCATCGCTTGCCGCGTCACCAGCTTGGAGCGCCGCCTCGCCGCCAGGAAAGGCTGACCGGGACGGCTAGATGTCCCGTTGCATCCCCTCCCGTGACTGTCCAGACGTCACCTTCTCACCGCCGGTGAACGTCGCCGATGGGTGTGCTGATGGATGTGCTGATGGATGAGGTGAGAGATCGGGGATGCTTGGCGGTTGCCGCGGTCAGTGGTGGCGGTCCTCGTACTGCGCGGCTGTGGCGACGTCTCGGGGATAGGTGCGTAGCGCCCGGAGACCGACGAGGCCGGCGGCCACCATGGGAGCCATCATGATCAGGAAGGTGAGTTGCAGGCCCCGGCCGTGCGGGCCGACGAGCATATCCGCCAGCGCACCGAACACCAGCGGTGCCATACCGTCAGCGCTCGTCCGCAGCACGCCACGGATCGCTTCCGCCCGTCCCCATAGCGGTGCCGGCATGATGTCCAGGCGAGCCGCATCCAGCGGCGGATTCGTTGCGCCAAGCGCGATGGCGGCCAGTGCGAACGGGGGAACCGCGACGGTGAGGGTCGAGCTGAGGATGGCCGGCAGCAGCACGGCGGCGGCGCCGATGGCGACCAGCAGGGTGGCCGCGGTGCCCTGGCCGAGCCCGAAGCGTTCGTGCAGGTAGCTGGTGGCGAAGGTGTGCAAGCCGGTAAAGAAGTAGTAGCCGAGCGCCGACGAGATAATCAGAACGATGTTGGTGGGCACGTGCAGCACGTACCGCACCGCCTGGCCGAGCGACAGGCACGCGGGATCCCGCGGCGGGAGACGGTCACGGTCCGGTTCCACGTCGCGGGCACGGACGGCGGCCGCGGCCTCGCGCAGCCGGCCCGCATTGGCTGGTCCCCGTGGTTGTGCGCCGCCGGCATCGTGGTCAACGGACCCGGCGGGCTCCGCGGTGGCTGTGGTGGCTGTGGTGGCTGTGGTGAACGAGGCTGCGGGGAACATGGCCTGCCCTCCCCGCGCCGGCTCGGGCAGGCGCCGGACCTGCCAGGCAAGCGCGAATGCCGGTACCGCCAGCACCCACAGCGCCCACCGCCAGGACAGGGCGGCCGCCACGTTGCCGACCAGGAACAGGCCGGCGCCGGCACCGGCGAATTCCCCGACGAGGATCTTTCCGTAGATCGTTCCCAGCCCGGCGACGGGAAAGTAGTCGCCGACCAGGGAAGCGATCACGGGGCCGGCGGCGGCGGTGACGACGCCCAGAGCGACCCGGGCCACGATCAGCCAGCCGAACGACGTCACGGTTCCTGATGCGATCATCGCACAGCCCCACAGCGCGATGCTGACGGTGAGCAACCGCACCCGGCGGACCCGGTCGGCCAGGATCCCGGCGGGAATCGACAGGAGGGCACCGGTCACCGCGGTCACCATCCGCAACAGGCCGATATCGGTGTTCGCCAGTCCCCGGTGCTGTTTGAGCGTCGGCGCCAGCGCGCCCACCGCTCCGGTGTCGGTTGTGCTCAGCGCAACCACACAGGCGAGCGCCGCGGTCACCTGCCAGGGCTTGGCGGCGATCCGGTCTTGCCGCAGTCTCTCCAGCGCGCGCGGGGTCACCGCGGCCTCCGCCACCGTCCGGGAGGGAGAGCAACCCTGACGGGTGCGGCGGGTACCCGGACAGGCCGACTGGCGCTGCGACGGCGCCCAGCAGGCAGCGTCTGCATCCGGCCGGTGTGCCCGCCAGCCGGCCGCGCATTCCGCCGCCCTGATCGGCGGGCACCCGAACCGCGCCGTTGCGGCATCGGGGTGCCCCGTCAGCGCACGTCCGCACCGGAGCAGCGAGTTCCGTAAGGCAGCCGTCAGTTTGTTCGGGCGGCCCGAGTGGCATGCTCCTCAGTACAGCGTCCTTGAGTCCTTGAGAGCACAGCGTCGACGGATATCGGCATCTGACGGCATGCCATCGGCATCTGCTGACGCTGGCACGACTGCCGCACCGCCCGGTAC
>NZ_CDWWEW010000137.1:6798-12485 GCF_977966315.1 Frankia sp. CeRuru1 | reverse complement strand
CCCCCGACCTGACCCGCCGCCAGTCCGGCCCGTCCTGGACATCCGGGACAAGTGCCGACCGGACGGACGACGCGATCAGTCATGCAGCCTGGACGTCTTGGACGTCTGGGACGCGGTTCTGGAGGTTCCGGAGGGCTGCGCTCCACCGTCCGGATCGTCCCGAAAATCGGGCTCGCCCACGTGGGCGAACGATAAGGCGACCGAATCACGGTAACAAGTCGGCGTCGCACCATACAGCCGTTTGAATTCTCGACAGAAGTGACTCGTGTCCGCAAAACCCCAACGGCTGGCGATCGCCTGAATAGAGCATGATCCCTCGATCAGGTCCCGGCGGGCTCGTGCGAGTCGCTGGGAGCGGACGACGGCGCTGTAGCTGTTTCCTGTCGCGGCGAAGCCGCGCTGCAGCGTGCGGACAGACACACACTGCGCAGCGGCCGCCGCAGCGGCACTGACGTCGCGGTGGCCAAGGTTTCGAGCTAGCCAGCGTTCCACTGCGAGCCGCAGCGCTTCCCCAGTGATCGCATTCGTGAACGTGGCCTCGGGGCGCACCGCCGCGGCCACCAACTCCAATGCCGCGTTGCGGGCCGCCGTTATGGTGGGGGCGGGAATCTCGTGCGGGAGGCTGGCAAGTGAGGCGATATAACTGCGCAACAACCTGATCGCGGGAGCGTTCACGTCCACCACGAGGTCGGCTTCCAACCACGGGCTCTCCAAGACCTCTTCCAGCGCCACCCTCGGCATTACCAGGGTAATTTTGCGGAAGTGCTCGACAACTTCGAACCGCATCCTTTGCGTGCTGTTCCAAGCCACGAAGCTGCCCGGAGTGACAACAATCTTCTTGTCCTCGATGGCAAGCCGTTCAGTCCCAGCGGTAGCGAAGAAGATCGCAATATTTTCCTCGCTGGTCCGGCTGATCAGACTTCGACTACGTTCACCCCTACACGGATCACATGCGATCTCCAGCAGCGCGATGTCATCGAACCAGCGACGCTCAATCGAGGCACGGTAGGGTAATTTCCCTGGAGGAACATCAGTGTGGAATGGCGTCACCGTGCTGCCCAGGATCTCCTCCCAGCGTCCAGGACGGTCGCGATGGGGTACATCGACAAGGTCGTACATCTCGTAGGTCCGCATGATGACCTCCTACCGGGAACCTGGGCCGCCGCGCCTGCAAGCATAAGCGGCTCTACGCAGTTCACCGGGAGTCGTAGCTGGCCGGTTATTGGACGTTGGGGTGGGTGGTGGCGGGTAGCCAGTCGGGGCGGCTACTTCGGGTGGTGGCGTAGCTGGCGCGGCGCTGCTGGTTCGGGACGTTGCGCAGGCCGAAGGCGGTGCGGTAGACGAGCTTGGTGACCCGGTTGACGGCCTCGGCGGCGTTGGAGAGCCCGAGGAGGATCGCGGTGGCGATCTCGTTGCGCCAGCCGGAGATCCTCTCGGCAAGGGTGACGACCTCGGGGACGTCCTTTCCGAAGGTCGCGCAGTAGCCGAGGAACCTGGTCAGGGCCCTGGCGATGTCGGTGCGGGGTGGTCGCGACGCCGGTGCGGGCCGGGGAGAGCGCGAGCAGGTCGAGCAGCAGATTCTTGGCGTTCCAGGCGGTGCGCAGCGCGTGGGCGGCCTCACCGTCGAGGTCCTCGAGAACCGTGAAGGTCTCGAGGATGCGGCGGCGCCCGCGGTCGGAAAGCGCATCCGGGCCCCACAGCAGCAGGTCTTTGATCGTGTACTCGGGGTTGGTGGCACGGCCGCGGCGGAGTCGATGAGCACCGTCTGCCAGCGGTCGGCGTCGGTCACCCACGCCCCGGTGAGCGGGTCGCGGTGGAAACGCGGCGAGCCGCGCCGCTGGTCATCGATCCCGAGCACCGACACGTCGGGCAGCGCCGCCCGCAGCGACAGCCGGTTCGCACGGCCGACGCCCGCCGGCCGTGCGAACCGGCCGACGCCAGGTCGCTGACCTGGCCGTTCGTCATCGGCGGGTGTGTCCCTTTCCCCGAGCCCTGCACGGTCACACCCCGTCACAGCAGGCGGTCACTGAACGCTGGTGTTCAAACACGGCTCCCGGCCAACCGTGTAGGGCCGCATAAGCAGTGGAAAGACGTGCGGGAAGCCCAGGTAAGTCGCGGTAGTGGACTCCACGCCCGTGGTGTACGAGTAGCGACCGACTGGCTATGAGCGGGCGAAGCTGGTCAGGTCAACCGGGATGATCCCGTGCTTCCTGCAGTACTCGTTGTATCGCTCGGCGAACGTATGGGCCTGCTCGATGCCGATGATCTCGTCGTTTGGGCCGAGGAAAGCAATAGCTCCTTCAACCGAGATGAACACCTCGATGCCCTCGTCAGGCTCCACAATGAACGTGTGCCTGCTGTTGGCGACCTCGTACACGAAGTCACCCGGCCCCGACACCCAGGCGTGCTCCGCGTACCGCCATTTCCCTCGAATGGTGTAGACAAGCACGCGACCATAATGGTCGTGCACACCCAGCGAGGCTCCCCCCGGCGCCCGCAGAAGCATTTGTGTCTCGCTCTTGACCAGATCCACATGAAGGATCTTTAATTCCACCTCGTTCGTGTAAGGCGTGAACGGAACCCACGGAAGATCGTCGACTCCCGTGTGCGTTGGAGCGAAATGTTGGAGGGGATTGACCAGTGTCGTCATCTGCGTCTCCTCGGGAGATTGGCGTCGATCCCTGCCTTCGGAATCGTCTGGATCCGGCGGGGAACGGCCGGCTAGGTGAGCGGTAGGGTTTGATTCTGGACCCACCAAAAGATCCGAGATAGAACAGCGGTGACAGATCCCTGAACACGCGCGACAAGCGCGGGTGCCACGCGCGCCGTTGGGGCGAGGACCGGGGTGCCGACGACACCGCCGGGCAGGATAACCCCATGATGATGCGGACGTCCGACGACCGTGTGCGAGAACTCACCGCTGCGCTGGAACGCGACGAGGGACTGGTGGATCCCACGATCGAGCGTGTCCGGCGCGAGATCCCGGCCTATGAGGTGGTCCCGACCGAGGCGCTGGTGACGAGCATCCACCGCAACGTCGTGCTGGCGTGCCGCACCCTGCGGGCGGGCGTCGTGCCGCCGAGCTCGGAGATCTGGCAGGCCGAGCGCACAACGCTGGAACGGCTCCAGCAGGGCGTGCCGATCGAGGACATCATGGGCGGCTTCCGCAGCTGCATAGCGAGCATCCAGGACCGGCTGGTGGATCGCGCCCAGGAGTTCGGGGTCGACCACCCCGAGTCACTCACCCTCACCTCGCTGCTGTGGAAGCTGAGTGACGTGTTCTCCGCTCGTGCGGCGAGCGCCTACCGCGAGTACGGCCTGTCGCATGCGGTGGCGGACCGAAGGCGCAGGGACGAATGGCTCGCCGGGCTGCTCGCCGGCACCCTGTCGCCGACGCAGATTGAGCAGGGGTGCATCCGCTACCACGTGCGGCGCGACACACACCTGCGGGCGGTGTGCACTGCCGCCTTACCGGAAGCGGAGCTGGACCAGGCCCTCAACCTGATCAACCAGGGATGCCGGCGCAGCAACGTGGTCCTGCTCCTGGTGCCCTCCCAAGGCCGGCTCGTGGGGATCGTGTCGGGGCTGCCACCCGCGGTCCCGGGGCTGCTGGTCGCCGCCGGGCCCGAGGGGCCGCTGGACCGGGTCGCGACGTCCTTCTCGGTGGCCAACGACGTCTTGGCCGCGGCCCGACTGCGCCACAACGAGGGCGTGCACACCCTCGAGGGCCTCGGCTGGCGGGTGGCCGTGCCGCGCGCGGCGGACGTGACCGCACTGATGCGGGCCCGCTACCTCCAGCCGCTCCGGGACACCGGTGCGTTCGGGGAGGAAGTCGTCGAGTCGCTCCGCTGCTACCTGGCCAATGGCCGTAACATCCCGCGGACCGCCGAGGCGCTGCACATACACGTCAACACGCTGCGCTACCGGCTAGCCCGGTTCGAGGAGCTGACCGGGCGGTCCCTGGACGACACCGACACCCTGGTGGAACTGTCCTGGGCCTTCCACGCGGAGACGGCAGCCCCGCTGGTTTCGTAGCCGCATACGAAGCAAGGGGCGCCGCGTTGGCATCCCGCCCGTAGCCTCCGATGTGTCACACGCCACATCCTGTTGGGAATCCGTACCCGCTATCGGGCCCATCAGAGCTCGACGTCCCGAGCTGGTGGTCTCAGCCGCCGCCCAACAGGAGAGCAACCCATGACCGCTTCGATGACAGCAACAACCGGCCTCCGGGAACGGACCAACCACTATCGGCAGCTCCTGGCCGCCTCCGTCGGCAACGCCGTCGAATGGTTCGACTGGTACATCTACTCGATGCTTGCGGTGTACTTCTCCACGCAGTTCTTCCCGGCCAGCCCGGGAGGCAGCCTGGTGCCGCTGATGTCGACGTTAGCGATCTTCGCCGTCGGATTCTTCGCCCGCCCGGTCGGAGCGCTGATCCTCGGGATTCTCGCCGACCGGATCGGCCGCCGCAGGACGCTTAGCACCACGATTATGGGCATGGGCCTGGGCAGTCTCATCATCGGGCTTGCCCCCACCTACGAGCAGGTCGGGGTCGCCGCCCCGGCGCTGCTCCTGCTGGCCCGGCTGATCCAGGGTGCCTCCGCGGGGGGCGAGTATGCCGCGGGAAGCGCGTTTCTCATCGAGTCCGCACCGGATGGCCGTCGGGGGCTGTACTCGAGCTTCTTCTACATCAGTGCGACCTCGGCCAACCTGGCGGCGATCGGGATCAGCGCCTTACTCGCCAGCACGCTGGACTCGCAGAACATGACCAGCTGGGGCTGGAGGATCCCCTTCCTGCTCGGCTCGGTCGCGGCCGTGGTCGGCATGTGGATCCGGACGCACGCCAAGGAGACCCTCACCAAGACGGCGGACGAGCCGGCCGGTGCCCGTCGTGCCGACATGTTCGAGTTCCTCCGCCGGCACCCCAGGGAATCCCTCCAGGTGTTCGGGCTGACCGCGGCCCCGGCGCTGGTGTTCTATGTATGGACCGCCTACCTGCCGACGTACGCGAACATCACGGTGGGCTCCAACCTCAAGCACGGCCTGCTCTCCGGTGTCGTCGCGCTGACCATCTTCCTCGCCCTGCAGCCGGTCTTCGGAGCGATCTCGGACCGCGTCGGCAGGCGGCCGATGCTGCTCACCTTCGGCACCTTCTTCGTGGTCGGCACGGTTCCGATGCTGGCCCTCCTGGACGGCTCGACCACCAGGCTGCTCCTGGTTCAAATCATGGGGCTGGTGTTCCTCGCCTGCTGGTCGTGCATCTCGAGCGCGGTGGTCGCCGAGCTGTTCCCGGCACGCCTGCGCAGCTCCGGTATCGGGTTCCCCTATGCGCTCGCCGTCGCCCTCTTCGGCGGCACCGGCCCCTACGTCGCCACCTACCTCGTGGACATCGGCCACCCCGCATCCTTCGGCTGGTACGTCACCGCCGTCGCCCTGGTCAGCACCGTGGTCTTCAGCCGGCTCCCCGAGACCGCGCACCGGCCCCTGCACTGACCGACAGGAGACATCGCCCGCGGGTCCGAGAGTCTGGATCACGCTGGCAGAGGACGGCGGTGGCTTCCACCGCGGTGCTTCCACCGCGGTGGAGAGGCTGTCGCATCTCCTGGGCGCGCAGGATGGCACCAGGTGTCTCCACCATCGCCCATATCATGGTGCGGTCCGGCGCGCCGGCCGCCTCGAGCCCTTTT
>NZ_CDWWEW010000137.1:0-6606 GCF_977966315.1 Frankia sp. CeRuru1 | reverse complement strand
AGCCTCTCCACCGCGGTGCTTCCACCGCGGTGGAGAGGCTGTCGCATCTCCTGGGCGCGCAGGATGGCACCAGGTGTCTCCACCATCGCCCATATCATGGTGCGGTCCGGCGCGCCGGCCGCCTCGAGCCCTTTTTCGATCGCATGGACGTCCGACGGCGACTCGGCCTATCGTGCCTCCGGCGCGGGTAGTCCGTAGGCCGCCGCGAGCTGCGCGTCCCGGGCGGCGAGGCGAGTGGCGAGAGTGAGGATAACCCGGCACTGCTTCACCGAGGCGTCGTCCTGCATCGTGCCGTCCACCATCACGGCCCCCGTTCCGTCGCCCATGGCCGCGACGACGCGCTTTGCCCACTCGACGGCCGCGGGCTCGGGACTGAAGACCTTCTTCGCGATGTCGATCTGGACGGGATGCAGTGACCACGCCCCGACACACCCGAGCAGAAACGCGTTGCGGAACTGGTCCTCGCAGGCGAGGACGTCGGCGATGTCACCGAACGGCCCGTAGTACGGCATGATCCCGTTCGCCGCGCAGGCGTCTACCATCCGGGCCAGCGTGTAGTGCCAGGGATCCTGCTGGAACGTGGCTCGGACGGCCGCCGGGTCGTCCGGCTGCGGATCCTGGCGTACCAGGTAGCCGGGGTGCCCACCGCCGACACGGGTTGTCTTCATCCGCCGGTCCGCCGCCAGGTCCGCCGGGCCAAGGGACAGGCCCTGCATGCGGGGACTTGCCGCGCAGATCTCCTCGACGTTCGCGACCCCTCGCGCGGTCTCCAGAATCGCATGGACAAGCACCGGGCGGGACAGGCCGGCCTTCGCCTCCAACTGGGCGAGGAGGCGGTCCACATAGTGGATGTCCTCCGCCCCCTGGACCTTGGGCACCATCACCACGTCGAGATTCTCGCCGATGGCGGGAACGAGCGTGAGCAGGTCGTCGAGCCCCCAGGGTGAGTCGAGGCTGTTCAGGCGGATCCAGAACTGCGTCTCACCGAAGTCCGCACCGTCGACGATCTTTATCAGGTTCTCCCTGGCAACGATCTTGTTGTCCGCCCGGACGCCGTCCTCGAGGTTCCCGAGCAGCACGTCGACCCGGGGGATGATCTGCGGCAGCTTCGCCGCCATCTTCTCGTTACTCGGGTCGAAGAAGTGAATCATCCGGGACGGCCGCCACGGGATCTCGCGAGGCGGGAGTGGCGCCCCCACGGCGAGGGGAGCGAAGAAATCCTTGGCGCTGCGCATGTGAAGTCTCCCGGGAAGGAACCCTGGCCGGTGCCGGGCGACCGGACTCCCGGCGACCAACGCGACACTCAGAGTCGACGACACTCGACTCCGCCGGACTGTATCAGTTCGATGTCCGACACACTCCCCTGATCATCTCCCGCCCGATCGCGACCGTCGAGGTCGTGGTCCAGTCGGCAGGCATTCTCTGCGATCCGGGCGCTCTATTTCTGTTCCATGAGTTCCGCATAAACCACTGCGACAGGAGAATTCCCCGTCGCCATTCCGTCCAGGTCCGCAGTCTGGCTTTCTCCGTGCGGACGTCTTACGCACGTCGTCGGCGTTCGGTGCCTGTTCACGAGCAGCCCCCTCGACCTGCCTCCCCCTCAACCAGCCCGACCAGAAACTCCGCAGGATAATCAGATCATGTCGATGAGTGGGCAGCCTGACGGTAAGGGCACAGCCTGACGGTGCAGGGAGCGGGCCGGGAACTACCCCGTCAGCCGCAGTCCGGGGCGCAGTGGTCGGAAACACCCTGGAGCCAGTCCCGCGCCACGCGCCGTTGCTCCTCATCGCGCTGCTTGGGGCCGTCGCCCTGCTCGTCTCGCTCCGGCCGGCGGAGTCGCGGGCGGCCACGTGAGCCGGCGCCGATGGCTATGATTGCCAGAAAGTCCAGGATGCGGGAAGCACAGTCCACATGCTGGAACGCCGCTGTACGGCCGTCCCGGCGGTTGGCGGCGAGTGGTCGTGTACGTCGGGGAGAACCCGGAGAAGGAGTTCGAGGAGCCGCCATGACCAACGCCGCTCCACCCGCCGCTGCGGTGCCCGGTCTCGCCGCCCGAGCCGGCGCCGTGCGCACCTCGCCGGTGCGGGAGATCCTCGCGCTGACCGCCCGCCCGGAGGTGATCTCCTTCGCCGGCGGTCTACCCGCTCCCGAGCTCTTCGACGCCGACGGGATCCGGCGCGCCTACGACCGGGTGCTCACCGAGGAGCCGCGGCGCGTGCTGCAGTACTCCGCCACGGAGGGCGACCCGGACCTGCGCCAGGCGGTCGCGGAACGCCTGGCGCGCCGCGGCCTGCCCACCCGAGCGGACGACCTGCTGATCACGACGGGCTCGCAGCAGGCCCTGACGCTGCTGTCGGCGACGCTCGTGGAGCCGGGTGACGCGGTCCTCGTGGAGGATCCGACCTATCTGGCTGCCCTGCAGTGCCTCGGCCTCGCGGGTGCCCGGGTGGTGCCCGTCCCCACCGACGAGCACGGGATCCTCCCCGACCGGCTGGCGGAGACGGTGGCCCGCGAGCGTCCCAGGCTGCTCTACCTGGTGCCGACCTTCCAGAACCCCACCGGTCGGACGCTGTCCGCGGCGCGCCGCGCGGCCGTCGCCCGGGTGGCCGCGGAGCAGGGCCTGTGGATCGTCGAGGACGACCCCTACGGTGAGCTGCGCTTCCAGGGCACGCGGGAGCCGTGGATCGCGTCGTTCGCCGACGCCGCCGACCGCACCGTCCTGCTCGGCAGCTTCTCCAAGATCATGGCCCCAGGGATGCGGCTGGGCTGGCTGCGGGCCCCGGCCATGCTGCGGCGGGCCTACGTGATCGCCAAGCAGGCCGCGGACCTGCACACCTCCACGGTCGATCAGGCCGCCGCCGCCCGGTATCTGGCCGACGCCGACCCCGACCTGCACATTGCGCGGATGTGCGCCGCCTACCGCGAACGCCGCGACGCGCTCCTCGACGGGCTCGCCTGGGCACTGCCGCCCGGGAGCAGCTGGAACCGACCCGAGGGCGGCATGTTCGTCTGGGCCCGCCTCCCCGACGGTCACGACGCCACCGCCCTGCTGCCCGGCGTGGTGGAGCACGACGTGGCCTACGTTCCCGGTGCTCCTTTTTTCGCGGGGCCGCCGGACCCCGCGACGCTGCGCCTGTCCTTCACCACGCACCCGCCGGTGGAGATCACGGAGGGGCTGGCGCGGCTGGCACGGGCGTTCGGAGTATGACCGTCATCCCTGACCGGGTGCCGGTGCCGGCCCGACACGAGCCGGCGGGGATCGGCAAAACGGCGGGGATCGACGGAAAGGCGCTTAGGCGAACAGGTCCTGCAGCCAGTCGGTCCAGGCCTGGGTGGTCTTCGCCTGGTCGGCGCCGGGGGCGAACAGGTGCAGGGCGATGCCGATCGGGGCGCCGAAGGCGTTGCGGCCGAAGAAGCGGTACAGCCCGTCGCCGGTCCGCAGGCCAAGGAAGTGGGGATGCAGGTAGTCGACCACGGCGTCCAGCGGATCGATGCCCGGGAGGGTGACGCGCAGCGCGTCGCCCTGGCCGACCTCGTCGGCGACGCCCAGCTCGCGGCGCAGCCGGACGAACGCGTCCGGCGCGGTCGAGGACGCCGGCGCGTCGGCCGCGACGTAGGTCACCGGCCGGCGGCTGAAGTACCGCAGGTACTGGCCGAGCGTGTGCAGGTAGAAGTCGGTGTGCTGGCTGGCGCCGTCGTACTGGTTCTCCCAGTCGTCGACGAAGATCCCGCTGTGGACGTAGCGGAAGGAGGTCGTGCCGCCGTCCCGGCCCTCGATCACGTGTTCCAGCTGGTTGAACCAGCCGTCCGCACCCTCCACCCGGGTGACGAGGTGGTGCGGCGGGTCCCAGACGGTGACCGTGCCCCCGAAGGGCGCGGCGCCACCCTGCCGGGGCTCGAACTCCATCGGCCACAGCCATCCGCCGTTACCGGTGGTCACGGCGTCCCAGTACTCCTCCGGGGAGGTGGGCAGCACGCCCTCGCGGCGGATCTCGAACTCACGGGACATCTCTAGTTCTCCTTGGTTGCGGTGGGGCCATCGGTTCCGGTGGGGCCGGCTGCGGTGGTGGGGCTGTCGGTGCCGGTGGGACCGGCGGTGCCAAGGCCGAGGATGTCCTCCCCCGCATCGGACCCCGCATCGGATCCGACAGCCACCCGCTCGGGCCGCGTGACGCTCGGGTGCAGGGCGATGACGAAACGGTGGGAGCGCCCGCCTTCGGCGGTGGTGTCGTGGTACCTGCCGACGAGGGCGGCAACCGTCTCCGCGAGCTCCGTGGCGAACGCGGCGCGGTCCGCGGCGGAAGCGAATCGGATCTCGCTGTCGATCGCGAACGTCGCCAGCCGCTGCCGGGCAGCGGTGGCACCGGCGATGAGGTCGCCGACCTCCCGCACCAGCCGGGCACCGAGCGCGAGCAGCCATCGGGCAGAGCGCTGATCCGGCGACCGGCCGGGATCCGGGGCGACCGCCGGCAACGCGGTCGGCGAGATCACATAGGAGGCCGCCGTCGCCCGTAGTACGCGCTCGGTGCAGTTGCCCCTTCTGCGTTCCTCGACGAGTTCGACCAGCCCGTGACGCTCCAGGGCCCGCAGGTGGTAATTGACCCGCTGACGTGACAGCCCCACGGGAGCGGCCAGGGTGCTGGCCGAACCCGGCTCCGCGAGCGCGGCCAGCAAACTCGCCCGGACCGGGTCGAGCGCAGCCCCCGCGGCGGCCGGGTCATCGATCACTGCGACCTCCAACATGCGCCTCATCGTCCTACCGAAAATTTTCCTTGTCAAGGAGGATGATCCTGTCGGAGCAGATCCGGGGCAGGTACGGAGCAGGTACGGAACGACCGTCGCACCCCTCCGCGAGTCATCGCCCGAATGGCGGGGCATAGGTTCGTCCTGGAATGCCACCCGGGCTCGCGGAGGTCGGGACGGCCCCGTCCCGGGCCTGAAGCCCGTCCGTGCGGGCCAGAACCAGTCCGGCCCGCGGTCACGAGAGGCAGGACGCAAGAGCCGATGTCGACGTTCGGGCCGGACTCCTCCGTGCCATCCACGCCCCGCCCGACCGGACTACCGGACGGGCGCGACGGCCGCCCGTCGGCGTCGGCGGAGAACCGGCCCGCGCCGCGGCACGCCCGGCCGGCCCCGCGCCGGCTGCGGGTCGTCCGCGTCACCCCGCTCACCGGGGACATGGTGACGGTGACGCTCGGTGGGCCGGCGCTGGCCGGATTCTCGCTGCCCCGGGCCGCGCAGCACGTGAAGATCTTCCTGCCGGCCGACGGGCAGACCGAACCGACCGTTCCGGGCTGGGGGCCGGACGGACGACCCGTCTTCCCGGCGGGTGCGCCCCGCCCGATCGTGCGGACCTACACCCCGCGCCGGTTCGACGCCGAGGCCCTCGAACTGGAGATCGAGATGCTCCTGCACGGCGAGGGCCCGGCTGGGCGATGGGCGGGTACCGCCCGGCCCGGTGACCATCTCGCCATCGCCGGACCGGGGGGTGGATACGAGATGCGGACGTCGGCCGCGCACCGCCTGCTCGCCGCCGACGAGACCGGCCTGCCCGCGCTGGCGACGGTGCTGGAACGGCTGCCCACTCGGGTACCGGTGACCGTGGTGGCGGAGGTTCGCGACGCCGGCCGCCGGCGGGCTCTCCCGGTCACCCCCGCGACGACCGTCACCTGGCTGCACCGTAACGGCGGGGTTCCCGGCGCACTGCTGGCCGAGGCCGTCGAGGCCATACCCCTGCCCGCCGGCACCGCGGCCTGGGTGGCCTGCGAGGCCACGGCGGTACGCCGGATCCGCCGTCACCTGCTCGCCTCGGGGCTGGACCGCGCCGACCTGTCGACCCGTGGCTACTGGCGGCTGGGCGCGGCGGACCATCCCGATCATGACTACGGGGAGGGCGAGGCGGCGGATGTCACCCGCGGCGGCGAGGGACGGATCGATCGGCTGCGCCGCACCCTCGGGCCGCTGAAGCAGCGTGCCGAAACCACCGCGCGCGGCCTCGGCGCGACCGTGAAGGCCCGCGCCGCCGAGCGCCGGCGGTGACCGGGTCGGCACCTGCTTCGACCACCCGATCCTCGACCACCCGATCGTGGGTGCGGCATTTCGGTGGGACGCGTCCCAGGGCCCTCGCCCGCCAAACTCGCCCGCCAAACAACCCGTAGCCGACGCAACCGGGCTCCGTCACGGCGGGCAACCCGACCGCATGGCAGGCTGGTCACGTACCAGCGCACACCGCCCGACTACGGGGATCCACCGCGCCACGGCATTCCATTCCGACAAGCCGTCGCACGGGCAAGCCGTCGCACGGACAAGGCGACGAATGGACCGGACGACGGCGCTCGGGGACGACCCACCGGGGAACGACGGCACGGGGTGGCGGGTGGACCCGGCACGCGAATGGTGCCCGTCGACGAAGAGGGGCCCATGACGGAGGACAGCGCGAGACCCCCTGCCAAGCCTCCCATCGTCGGGGAACCCGGGTCGGTGAATCTGCCGGCTCCCCGGGTGACCGCGCTACCCCGGCGGGGTCCGGCGGCCGGCGCCCACCGTGATCCGCTCCGGCTCCCGCACCTGGTCGGCCCGCCCCCCGGGTCGACTCCGCCCCTCCTG
>NZ_CDWWEW010000136.1:6974-12778 GCF_977966315.1 Frankia sp. CeRuru1 | reverse complement strand
TATCGCAGGTACCAGCGGACAGCGAGGAGGCGCGCTCGCGCGGCACGTGGTTGGTCACGGCGCAGAGCTTGCCTGATCGCGTCGCTGCTTCCTCGGGAGTGCTGACGAATCCGCCGTTGATCTCAACGAATTATCTTTGAGGGATCAACACACTTAGGGGCTGTTGTGCCGCGTGCCTCTCTGGTGGCTCTGAGTGGCGGGGCTAGACTCCGACCGGCGGGCCGTTGCGGGCGAGAGGGGACTGGGATGCCGGCGGATTCTTTTGTTCACCTCCACGTGCACACTGAGTATTCGATGCTGGACGGTGCGGCGAAAACGGGCTTGCTTTTCAAGGAAGCGGCGAAGCTGGGGATGCCGGCCGTCGGGATGACCGACCACGGTAACATGTTCGGTGCCTACGAATTTTATCAGGGTGCGAAGTCCGCGGGTGTCAAGCCGATCATCGGGATTGAGGCGTACCTGGCGCCCGAGTCGCGCCATCACAAGCGGCCTGTCCTGTGGGGTGAGCGTTCGCAGCGCGACGTTGACCCTGCGGGTGAGGGTGGTGACGTGTCCGGTGGTGGCGCCTACACCCACATGACGATGCTCGCGGCCAACGGGGCCGGGCTGCGCAACCTGTTCCGGCTGTCGTCGATCGCGTCGATCGAGGGCTACTACCGCAAGCCGCGGATGGACCATGAGCTGGTCTCCCAGTACTCGGAAGGGATCATCGCGACGACGGGCTGCCCGTCGGGTGAGGTGCAGACCCGGCTGCGTCTGGGCCAGTTCGACAAGGCGCTCGCCGCGGCGGCCACCTACCAGGAGGTCTTCGGCGCGGACAACTTCTTCCTGGAGTTGATGGATCACGGTTTGCCGATCGAGCGCAGTGTCCGCCAGGGTCTGCTCGACATCGGCGACAAGCTGGGGCTTCGCCCGTTGGCCACGAACGACTCGCACTATGTGACCGAGGATCAGGCGGGCAGCCATGAGGTGCTGCTGTGCGTCGGCACCGGTAAAAGACTCGACGATCCGACCCGTTTCAAATTCGACGGATCGGGATATTACCTCAAGTCGCCGGAGGAAATGCGCAACCTGTGGGACAGTGAGGTCCCCGGGGCCTGCGACAGCTCTCTGCTTATCGCCGAGCGCGTCGAGTCCTACGACGATGTTTTCAAGTTTGTGGACCGGATGCCGCGGTACCCGGTACCCGAGGGTGAGACGCAGCTGTCCTGGCTGCGCAAGGAAATCGACCGCGGACTGACGTGGCGCTTCCCTGCGGGCGTGCCCGCCGATGTGGTCGAGCGCGTCGACTACGAGGTCGGCGTGATCGACAAGATGGGTTTCCCGGCTTACTTCCTGGTCGTCGCCGACATCTGCAAGTTCGCGAGAGATCGGGGCATCGGGCTGGGTCCGGGGCGTGGATCGGCGACCGGGTCGATGATCGCCTACATCCTGGGTATCACCGAGCTGAACCCGATCGAGCACGCGCTGATCTTCGAGCGGTTCCTCAACCCGGAGCGGATCAGCCCGCCGGATATCGACCTGGACTTCGACGAACGTCGACGCGGTGAGGTGATCCGCTACATCACCGAGCAGTACGGCGAGGACCGCGTCGCGCAGATCAACACCTTCGGCACCATCAAGGCCAAGGCCGCGATCAAGGACTCGTGCCGGGTGCTGGGTTACGACTACGCCCTCGGCGACAAGATCTCAAAGGCGATGCCGCCGGATGTGATGGGCCAGGGCATCCCGCTGGCCGGGATCTTCGACCCGAACCATGAGCGGTACGGTGAGGCCGCCGAGGTCCGGGCCCAGTACGAGACCGACACCAAGGTTCGGAAGGTCATCGACACCGCGCGGGGGCTGGAGGGGCTCACCCGCGGCACTGGTGTCCACGCCGCCGGGGTCATCCTGTGCTCGGAGCCGCTGCTGGATGTCCTGCCGATCCATCGCCGCGACAATGACGGCGCGATCATCACCGGGTTCCCGTTTCCTCAGTGCGAGGAGATGGGCCTGCTCAAGATGGACTGCCTCGGGCTGCGGAACCTCACCGTCATCGGTGACGCGATCGAGGCCGTCAAGCGTAACCGCAACGTCGACATCGACCTGTCCACCCTCCCCTTGGAGGACGCCAAGGCCTTCGAGTTGCTCGCCCGCGGCGACACGCTCGGGGTGTTCCAGCTCGACGGCGGACCGATGCGTAACCTGCTGCGCCTGATGGCACCGACGAAGTTCGGCGACATCGCCGCCGTGCTCGCGCTCTACCGGCCCGGCCCGATGGCGGCCAACAGCCACATCGAGTACGCCGACCGCAAGAACGGCCGCAAGGAGATCCTCCCGATCCACCCCGAGCTCGCCGAGGCGCTGGAGCCCATCCTCGGCGAGACCTACCACCTGGTGGTCTACCAGGAGCAGGTCATGGCCATCGCCCGGGAGCTGGCCGGCTACAGCCTCGGCGGCGCCGACCTGTTGCGCCGCGCGATGGGCAAGAAGAAGAAGGAGATCCTGGACAAGGAGTTCGCTCGCTTCTCCGCCGGGATGAGGGAGAAGGGCTATACCGACGCGGCGGTCCAGGCGCTGTGGGACGTGCTCGTCCCGTTCTCTGGCTACGGGTTCAACAAGTCCCACACCGCCGGGTACGGTGTCGTGTCGTTCTGGACGGCCTACCTCAAAGCCAACTACCCGGCCGAGTTCATGGCGGCGCTGCTGACGTCCGTCGGTGACGACAAGGACAAGATGGCGGTGTACCTGGCCGAGACCCGCCGGATGGGTATCCAGGTCCTGCCCCCCGACGTCAACGAGTCGGATCTGCGGTTCGGTGCGGTCGGTGACTCGATCCGTTTCGGCCTGGGGGCCGTCCGTAATGTGGGGGAGAACGTCGTCGCCTCGATAGTCGCGGCCCGGCGGAGGAAGGGCGCGTATGAGTCGTTCGCCGACTTCCTGCAGAAGGTCGACATCGGGGTGTGC
The DNA here is from genome assembly GCF_977966315.1 of Frankia sp. CeRuru1. NCBI lineage: Bacteria > Bacillati > Actinomycetota > Actinomycetes > Frankiales > Frankiaceae > Frankia > Frankia sp. CeRuru1. The sequence continues at coordinate 9,832 of NZ_CDWWEW010000136.1, read as the reverse complement.
AACAAGCGCACCATCGACTCGCTGATCAAGGCCGGGGCGTTCGACTCGCTGGGCCATCACCGCCGGGTGCTGGTCAACGTGCACGAGAACGCGATCGACGCGGTGATCATCACGAAGCGGGCCGAGGCCATCGGCCAGTTCGACCTGTTCGGCGACGGGGGCGCCGGCGAGGAGGAGGAGAGCCCGGGGCTAGGACTCGACCTGGACCTGTCCGGCCCCGAATGGCCGAAGAAGGAGCTGCTGGCTCAGGAACGCGACATGCTCGGCCTGTACGTGTCCTCGCATCCGCTCGAAGGCGCCGAGCGGGCGCTGGATCGCCACCGCGACACCCGGATCGTCGACCTCGCCGAGGCCAACGACGGGACGACCGTACAGATCGCCGGTATCATCAGCAAGATCGACAAGCGGATCAACAAGAACACCGCCAAGGCGTGGGCGATCGTGACCGTCGAGGATCTCGACGCCTCCGTCGAGGTGCTGTTCTTCCCCCAGTCCTACGAGGTCCATTCGTACGCGCTCGTGACCGACGCGGTCATCTCGGTGCGGGGCAGGATCAACGAGCGGGAGGGGTCGGTCTCGCTGTTCGCCCAGGACCTGACGGTGGTCGATGTCGCGACGCACGTGAACGGGCCGCCTGTCGTCATCACTCTGCCGTCACACAAGATCACACCACCGCTGGTCGATGACCTCAAACTCGTCCTGACGACTCATCCCGGGACAACTCCGGTGCACCTGCGGCTCGAAGGCCCGCAGAACACGCATCTGTTCCTGCTCGAACTCCAGGTGCAGGCGAGTAGTTCGCTGCTCGGGGATCTCAAGGCCCTGCTGGGTGCCCGAGCGGTCACCGTATGAGCGACCCGTCGCCGGAGGCGAGACAGCCTGCCGAGGTGGTGCTGTGCTCGACGGATAGTCCGCCGCGCTGCTGACACGCTGGGTGGCAACGCTGGCCGTGCCGGCCGTCGACCTCCAGGCGTGGGAAGCCGACTATCAGGCGTGGCTACGAGGCGACCTGTGACACCTGGGCAGGTGCGTGTGGTCCGTCCGGCCAGGTCGGCAGCGTCGGAGCAGGCCGCAGTGGCACCGGCTGGAACATGCCCCCCCGCTGCCAGCGGGTGAGCGCCGAGGCCCAACGGTAGATACGCCGTGCCGGAGCGGCGGCCGACTTGCAGGCAGGGGTACGGGTAGGCGATGAACGGGTCGCCCAGGTACAGCGTCTCCAGGTCGACGAGGCCGCCCAGCCGGGCGACGTTGAGCGGCTGCCCGTCGTAGGAGTCGTAGCCGAACCGGGGATGGCTGAGGTCGACGTCGTCAACAGCGACGATCCCGGCCTGGACCGCGGCCAACTCGTCGGCCAGTGGCCAGCGGTCGTACCAGTGGGCATCGAGGTAGACCAGCGGCCGATCGAACCGGCCGGTGAGCGACGCCAGCACAGCCGCGGAGTCGCCGGTCACCACGGTGGTGTTCGGCCGGTCGCGTAGCCGGGTGCGGGCGAATGCGGCGTGCTCCTCGACGACGTCGCAGGTGATGATCGGCAGAGTGGGGTAGAGCCGGGCGAGGTAGTCGGTGGTGTCGCCGAGGAAGCAGCCAGTCTTGATGATGCCGTCACATCCATAGGCGTCGATCAGGTAGTCGACCTGCAGCGCGGTGGTGATGTCGAAGCCGAACGGTCCCCCGCCGTCGGAGAGGCGAGCGCAGCCGGCGCGAAGGGTGGTGTAGAAGGTGTCCAGGAGGCCGATCGACGGCTGGTACATGGCAGCCTTTCACACGCTGTGAGTGTGGCGCAGCCAGCGAGGTGCCTGGGACGGCCGCTGCGTGCGGCTCCCAGGCGCCCGGAGAGGACACCCCATTCATGATTGTTCTTTGCACAAAATTGCCGAATGCGCACACAATGCGCACACACGCCGCCCGGGTGCGGCGCACGACACACCGACATGGCAGACATACATAACTTTCTGGACACAGAGACGCTCCGACTACGATACGTAGTTGATTGCGGCCTAGTGTGGGACCTGCGCGGAGAGCGCGGGCCGGATCGGGGGTAGCAGTACTCAGCGGAGCGGGAGTCGACGGACCCGTACGTGGGTGGTGCTGAGCGATATGACGACGCCCTGTTCGAGGTCGGCTTCCAGCGCAGGCAGATTGGCCAGCAGCAGGGCGGCTTGCGCGTCGGGCTTGAGCTGGTCGCCGGACCGGAGCGGGACCAGCGAGGGAGCGATGCCCCGGCTGAGTGCGAGCAGAGTCGTGAAGTCGCTGTCGGCGGAGATGATCGAACGTCTCTCGGTGACGGCGAACGCGCTGACCTCGGTATCCGGGGAACCGCCAAGCCCGTGCTCGAGGACGTGCGTTGCGTCCATGCCCTTGCCGCGCAGCAGTTCGGCAACCCGCGGTGAGAGGTTCTCGTCGACGAGAAACCTCATGCGGCGATGAACGGACGCTCTTGCGGCATTGTCTCCGCGGCAAACGCGAGAGCAGCGAGCACGTCGTCACGGGTGAGCGACGGATAGTCGGCGAGCAGCTCCTCGACCGTCGAGCCGGCCGCGAGCTGACCCAGCACCGCGGACACGGTGATCCGGGTACCACGAATCGCCGGCGCACCCGCCATGATCGCGGGATCGGCGGTGATGCGGCTGACGACGGCCATGGCCAGGAGTCTACCGTCGGAGGCGTGTTGCATCGGCGGAGTCCGCTGTCCTGCGGCTGTCGATCGGTCATGATCGTGTGATGCGTCGACGTCGTTCCTGTCCACCGGTTCCGGTGTCGGAGTTCGCGGGGTTCCGGTTCCCAGCTGAGGTGATTGTCCTCGCTGTCCGCTGGTACCTGCGGTACGCACTGTCCTACCGGGACGTCGAGGAGCTGTT
>NZ_CDWWEW010000136.1:0-6527 GCF_977966315.1 Frankia sp. CeRuru1 | reverse complement strand
TCCAGAACATCCGCCGCGGCCACTACGAACTCGGGATCGACACCGACCCGCACGCACGGCTGACAGCCGCGTTCACCGAGCTCACCCTCGCAATCTGATCACCCGCCCGGCAGGGTCAACCATGCCCTGCCTTCCCCCAATGCAACAGACCCATCTCGCGTCCCGCGACGCTCATCACAGCCCAGCCAGTAACCTCGCCGACGAATCCTGCTAGCCTCAACGAACTTCGAAGCTCGAGACGAACCGCAAGCAAACGGGCCTCGCGCCACCCCGAGCTCGGCACAGCGACCGGCAGCGTCACCTCTTCAGGTATCGTCGAGGCACCGGCCGGTGTGGCGCAATTGGTAGCGCTCTCGACTTGTAATCGAGCGGTTAGGGGTTCGAGTCCCCTCACCGGCTCCAGACAGATGGCCTCTGACCTGCGGTTTTGCGAAATCAGAGATCATCTATTCAAGATCGAAATGGGTTTGTGTGCGCATTGTGTGCGCATTCGGCAATTTTGTGCAGGAAGCGATCATGAACGGGGTGTCCCCTCCGGGCGCCTGGACCGGGACCTGCGGTCGCGACACCACCCCGACGACGGTTACGCTCCGTTATCGCCTGCCGTTCTGAGGGCGGGTGGGATCGGCGAGAACGATGCGTGGCGGCTGACGGTGGCCGGTCCGCCACCCCACCCCACGCCACCGCGGCACGGGGATCGGACGTTCACGGCGCCGCCAGGGTCGATGGCGGCGCCGTGGACGTGAACATGGCGACGGAGCAAGCAACCCGGTGTTAGCACCGGGGATCGCCGCAGCGTGGAACGGGATCCGCCGTGCCCCCACGGGTCCGCCCCGGTCAGGTCACCCCCGACCCGCACCGGCGACATCGACGCCATGGCCGACGCTATGGGCCTCGACGCGGGTCGCGGCCAGGTACGCCAAATCCGGATAGCCGAGATTCTTCGCGGTGAACGCCGCCGCGACGCATGCTTCGACGAGCGTGTCCAACGCCAGCCGGTGGGCCTGCTCGTCGGCCGCCAGACGGGGCCGGGCGGCGCAGGTGGTGAGCTGAGCTGACCGAGATCCGGCAGGCAGCTACCTCGGCTTACGGCGACGCCGGTCAAGGGCCGCTATGCCGACCGCGGCCACGGCGACGACGAGCAGGCTGCCACCAAGCTGGACCTCCTGCCAGAGGCGGTCATGCAGCGATGCGCTGGCGCTCACCTTCCGCAGCTCTCCGACCAAGATCAGTGCGATGACGGCGAAAAGACCCGCCTGCTGGGCCAGCATGGACAGCGGCGGACGCACGAGCCGGCGTAACTCCTGGTTTGTTGCTTCCTGGGCGTCCCACCGTTTCTGCTCCGCGGCGGCTCGCTCCGCTTCCCCGATACCGTCGATGATCAGGTTTCGTTCCCGTAGATCCTGGTCCTGCAACAGGCCGTGGCTGCCACGGCTGCCGGTTGCGGGCAGGAGCCGCAGCGCGTTGTCGATGCTGTCGAGCGCCGCGGCATAGTGGCCGCACCGGCGTCGGCCGGTCGCGAGCCGGAAGTGGAAGGTGTGGTCCGTGGGGTACTCGGTCACGGCTTCTTCGGCGTGGCGCCGCAACAGCTCGGATCGTCGCGGTCGGGCGCCGCGAGCGCCAGAGGCGAGGATTCCAGGAACCGGTGGAGGTCGTCGAACCAGAAGTTCATGCGGAGCTTGCTGGCGTGGTACACCGCCGCGAACGCGAAGACGGTGGGAGAGCCGCCGACCTGCTGGTCGATGCGGTCGACCACGCCTGTGAGATCCGCGCGGGACTCCACGCTGTCCCGGGTGATGAAGGCGTATCCGACCGCCCAGGTCTCGATGATCGTGCGGCGTTCGGCGGGGCTGGCCTGGCCGCTGTGGTCCTCCAGCCAGCGGGCGCAGCGGGCCGCGACCTCGACGGTGGGCTCGCGCAGGAACCTGCGGCGCCAGTACCGGTCGGCGCAGATCAGCCAGGGGTCGGCCACAAGGTCGGCGGAGGCGAGCTGGAACGGCGGTTCCACGCCGGCGTCGACCAGCGCCGAGGCGACGCTCTCGCACACTTCCCGCGAGTCGGCCGCCCTCACCTGCGACAGCGGCCGTACGATCGTGTCGATGTCCATGGCCCTCCTCGGTATGCGCCTCGTGCCGCCGTTGTCCACCACCGTCGTCGGCGTCTATCTTTTTCCGCGGGGCTTCTTCTTACGGGGTTGAGTACGCTGACCGGTCTCGCCGGTGCGGGTTTTTCGGTCGCGTTCCGGGCGCCGCGGGTTGACATCGTCGAGGACGGCTTCAACGATAGCGATCGCGTAAGCATTCACCTGGCTAATTGATGTTGCTGTGCGTGGTCGAGGCTGGAGCCGGGTGTGGATGTTGTTCGGATGGTTGGGTGTCGCGGGGTGGCTGGCTGGCTCGGGTGTGGTGATGTGGCGGGGTGTCGCCGGAGTTGGACGAGATGCCGCCTGAGGGGTTGCGTGCCGTCATCGGCGCGCAGGCTGAGCTGATCGGCCAGCTACGCGCGCAGAACGCCGCCCAGGCCGAGGTGATCGAGGAGCAGGGCCGGCGGATCGAGGAGCTCGCGGCCTAGTTGAAGGCGCTGGTACGTAAGCAGTCGCGGAATTCGAAGAACTCGTCGTTATCGCCCTCGACGGACGATGTGATCCCGGGGCGGGCGACGCCGAAGTAGACCGAGGACGAGGCGGCGAGGCCGGGCGCGGGCGGGAAGAAGCGGAAGCGCGGCAAACAGCCGGGCGCGGGCGGGCTGACGGCGGCTTGGGTGACCCCGGACAGGGTCGTGGCGCACTACCCGGTGGGCTCCTGCGGGTGCGGGGCGTCGCTGACGGACGCGCCGGTCGTCGGGCTCGCCCGGTCGCACCACTGCCACGACCTGGAGCCGGTCCGGTTCACGGTCGTGCGGCATGACCTCTACCGGGTGCACTGCGGCTGCGGGCGCGACCACGTCGCCGCCCAGCCCGAGGGGGTGTCGGCCGCGCCGGTCGCCTACGGGGAGAACCTGCGCGCGCTCGCGCTCTACCTGCTGGTGCGCCAGCACCTGCCGGTCGAGCGGACCACCGAGCTGATCGCGGAGTGGGCCGGGGTGCGGGTGTCGGCGGGCTGGGTGCACGGTCTGCTCGCCGAGGGCGCGGCCGCGGTCGCTCCCGCCCTCGAGGAGATCGAGGACCAGATCGCGCACGCCGACGTCGTCGGGTTCGACGAGACCCCGCTCAAGGTCGGCACGAAGGGCCAGAAGCGCTACGTGCTGTCCGCGTCGACGGTCAACCTCGTCCTGTTCGTGCTCGGCCGCCGTGACCTGGCGAGCTTCAAGGCGTTCCTGCTCGCCCGGGTGGTCGGGGTCGTCGTCCACGACCGGTACGCCCTCTACGACCACGACAAGTTCGCGGGCCTCGTCCACCAGCCACATCCTGGGCGACATCCAGGATGTGATCGAGACCTACCCGGACGCGCTGTGGGCACCGCAGCTCGGGCGGGCGCTGCAGGGCTTGGTCCACCAGGCCAACCTCGCCCGCGCCGCCGGCCTCGACGAGATCCCGCCGGCGCTGCGCGACCCACTCGTCGCCGAGTTCCGCGGCGCGGTCCGCGTCGGCCTCTCGAAGATCCCCGCGTGGACAGCGGTGAGCAGCCGGTTGGCCGCTGCCTACTCGAGTGTCTTCGCGACCGCCAAGACGACGTGCTCCGCTTCGTCTTCGACCTCGACGTGTGGCCCACGAACAACCAGTCCGAAGTGCGACACGAGGTCGCACGCTACAAGAGGATGTGTCGAAAGGAGGACCGGCTTATGCCGGTGGCATGATCCCGGGCCAGTGCCCGTTGGCCCGTTCCCACCTGGGCGTGCGTCGCTGGTAACGGCGGGGTGCGAAGCCCCGGGGTAGAAGCCCAAGGGCCCCTGATCCATCCGGGGGCTACAGGCGAGGGAAAGACCGGGCGGGTGAACGTGAGTGAACCCTCGATGATGTCTCGTTAGGTTGAGCCTCGGATAGATGGATGTTCTGCCGGGGTTTAGGGACCACGCCGCTGTGAGGCGGCAGGCGACGGCCGTCCATTCAGTATCGGCCGTGGTGGGCACCGCCGTCCCCGGGGTCGAGAGGGCACCCAATCCGGTCGTTGCTTGTGCGTGTGGAACGTGGAACCCCGTCGTGGTCCGACCCGTGAGGGCCGGTGAGCCGACCGTGAGGGAGGCCGATCCCCCGGCGGGAGAAGGATGACCCAAGAAGCGAACGCCGGCAGACCGAAAGGTGACGGGAAGCCCATGGCTGTAGTCGCGCCTCCTCCTGGCGTGGGCCGTGGGGAGAACCGGCCGGATACCGGACCTGGTGTCCGGGCCCGAAAGGGCGCCCACGTGGGTCAGGTGAGCCCGCGGAGACAACCGGTGACCACGGTGGCGGAACCGAAGGACACGTTGGACGCCCCGGCGATCGCCGGGGTGAACGGACCGGAGGACGACCGGCCCGGCTGGGACTGGTACGACATCGACTGGGACCAGGCGAACCGGGAAGTACGCAGGCTACGGCAACGGATCTTCGCGGCGTCAAGGGACGGGGACGTGAAGCGTCTCCGGAATCTGCAGAAACTGGCCTTGCGGTCCCTGGCGAACGCTCGGGTGAGCGTGCGGCGGGTGACGGAGGTCAATGCTGGCCGTCTGACCCCGGGGGTGGACGGCCGGGTCGTGCTGGACGCGCCGGAGAAGGCCGAACTGGCCGCGACGGTGCAGAAGCGGGCCCGGTCGTGGACCGCCCAGCCTGTCAGGCGGGTGTTCGTCCCGAAGCCGGGGAAGAACAAGAGCAGGCCGCTGGGAATACCGGTGATCTCCGATCGGGCGGTTCAGGCCATGGTGGTCACCGCGTTGGAACCAGAATGGGAAGCGAAATTTGAGCCGAAGTCGTATGGCTTCCGGCCCGGGCGTGGTTGCCAGGACGCCATTGCCGCGATCTTCTGGACCGTGGCGGGCACGCGGACGAAACGCCGGTGGGCGTTGGACGCGGACCTGGAAGCGGCGTTCGATCACGTGAACCATGATCACATACTCGGGCTGCTGGGCAGCTTCCCGGGACGGGAAGTGGTGGCCAGATGGCTGGCGGCGGGTGTGATCGGCCCAGACGGATACTGTCCGACCACCGAGGGGGTTCCCCAGGGCGGGGTGATCAGTCCACTGCTCTTTAATATCGCGCTTCATGGGATGGAGGAGGCAGCAGGTACCGTCTACGGGTGGAACCCTTACCGGAAGTCCGAGGAAACAGTAACGGGCACGCCGGTGCTGGTGCGGTACTGCGACGACTTCGTGGCGTTGTGCGACAGCCGGGAACAGACCGAACAGGTCAAAGCCCGGCTGACGCCGTGGCTGGCGGCCCGGGGGCTGGCCTTCAACGAGGACAAGACCCGCGTGGTCCACCTCGACGAGGGCCTCGACTTCCTCGGGTTCACCATCCGGCGCCACGGGCCGAAGCTGATCATCAAACCCAGCAAGGACGCGGTCCAACGTGTCCGGGCACGACTGGCCGCCGCGATGAAGGCCCTGCGCGGGGCTAACGCGAGCGCGGTCATCCGCACGCTCAACCCGATCATCCGGGGGTGGGCCGCCTACTACCGGGGTGTGGTGTCCACGGAAACGTTCCAAGCACTGGACAACTATCTGTGGAAACTCACCTACAAGTGGGCGCTGTTCCGCCACAACCATCGGGGGCGGCGGCGGATCGTCGCCCGGTACTACGGCCGTTTCCACCCGACCAGGCAAGACAGGTGGATGTTTGGAGACAGGGGCTCCGGCGCCTTCCTGCTACGCTTCGCCTGGACGAAAATCGTACGCCACGACCTGGTCAAGGGAAGGGCGTCCCCGGACGACCCTGACCTGGCCGGCTACTGGGCCCAACGCCGCCGCCGAGACAAGAAGAACGGCGACGGCCTGCCGCCGATTGGATGGCGCCGCACCACGCTGCTCAACAAACAGCAGGGGCGCTGCCCGATCTGCCAGGGCCTGCTGGCCCCTGACGTCGACCACCCACCGCGCAGCCCGGAAGAATGGGAACAGTGGGCAGTCGACGCCCGCCGGACGGTCACCGTCACCACGGCCGCCGGCCCCAGCGCGCATGACCGACAACCACGCCTTGTCCACGAGCACTGCCGGCAGCGGTGGTACCAGACCCGGCGCCGGACGGCACAGCCAAGCCAGAGCTCGAGACGCCCTCCGGGGCTTGCTTGAGCCGTGTGCCGCGACGAGTGGCACGCACGGTTCTGAGGGGGCCCCGGCGCAGCAATGCGCTGGGGCTACCCGACCGCGACCTGCGGCCGTTCAAGACCCAGCAGAAGATATCCGGCCGGCTCACCTTCGAGGCCGCCACCCGCTGCCGGCTCGCGCTGGCCATCTACCTCGGCACCGCCCGCAAACAGGGCGTCGGCGCCCTGCACGCGCTCCGCCTCGCGTTGCGCGCCACTCCCTGGATGCCTCCGGCCGCGGTCCCGACCTAACCGGCAGCCCCACCCAGCCACGCTCGAACCCGCCGTGCCGGCCCCGCCGGCACGGTCCCCGGC
>NZ_CDWWEW010000135.1:0-12351 GCF_977966315.1 Frankia sp. CeRuru1 | reverse complement strand
CCCCATGATCGGCGGTACAGGTCCCGGCGGCCGGCGACGCGCGCCAAGGTGACCAGGAGCACGACACCGGCGATCACGTAGGCGTTCGTGAGGAGGATGGTCGGGTCGCGGTGGTGCGGCCAGTTCTGATCGTGGGGCGTGATCCACCAGACGGGGGAGGCCACGAACAACACGTAGCCGGCGAGCGCCGCTCCGACGTACCGGTGTGAGGCTCGGCCGTCGGTGCCGTTGGTGGCGAGCCAGAGCAGCGTCGGCACCGCCCACACCCAGTGGTGACTCCACGAGATCGGCGAGACCAGCAGTCCGGTGACCGCGCAGGCGAGCAGGCCCGCGACGGGCTCCCCGCGCCGGTGCAGCCGCACCGCGAGCGCCAGCCCGGCGACGGCGACGGCGGCCACCATCAGCCGGTGGATCTGGATTACCGACGCGCCGTCTCCCCAGATCCGGGTCATCGCGCCGTACAGTGACTGGTTGCCGGCGTACGTGACCGAGCCGATCCGGCCCGGATCCGCGAACACCCCGCCCCAGTAGGCGCGGGACGCCGCGGGTGCCAGCGCGAATGCCACGGCATGGGCCGCGAGAAACGTCCCCACCGCTCCGATCGCCACCCGGCGCCGGCCGGCCAGCCACAGGTAGGCCACGAAGATCAACGGAGTCAGTTTCACCGCCGCGGCGAGACCTGTGAGAGCACCCGGTGGCAATCGGGTGAACGGTGTGGACCGTCGCCCGGGCCCGGCATCGAGCCAGACCGCCAGCATCAGCAGGATGTTGACCTGCCCGAAGATGATGGTGCTGCGAACCGGTTCCGTCGCGAGCGCCGCCACCAGCAGCAGCGGCGGCGCCCAGCGCGAGCCCAGTGCCCGCCTGGCCCCGGCGGCCCGCGCGGTGCCGGTCGGCGGGATGAGCCAGGCCCGCAGCCTGGACAGCAGCAGGATGAGTGCCGCGACGGTCAGCGCGGCCCAGACAACCTCGGCCAGCCCCAGTGAGATGGCGGCGAACGGCGTGAACAGCACCGCCGCGATCGGCGGGTAGGTGAAGGGCAGGCCGGCCGCCGTACGCACCTGGTAAAGGGCGGGCCCGTCCCAGACGGCCTGCCCACCCAGCCGGTAGACAGCGAAGTCGGTCTGCGGCTGCGGTGCGATCATCACCGTGAGCACCACCAGCGCGGCGGCGACGCCCGTGGTCACGACGGGCGCCGTCGGTCGCGCCGAGGCGACCGGCACCGGTCCCGGGCCTGCCGTCTCCCCGTCGGGGCAGGCGGTACCGGTTGCCGGGCGCATGGTTCTCGCTTGCCGCATGCGTTCGGCATAGCACCCCGAGGCGGTCCGCCAGCTGGGAGCCCGGCAGCCACCATCAGCCGTTCATCCCGGCGCCATCCGCCGGTGGCCGTCGGCGCTGAGGCAGGACACCGCGGGCCGAGGCAGGACACCGCGGGCCGGGCCGGTGCCCGTGGGCTCCGACATCCTTACAGGACAGGTATTGTTCACCGGGTGGTCCCGGGCGCGCCGCCTGTTGGCGAGGTAGAAACGTCAGGCTTTGTACCGGAATGGACAAGATAGAGGACACCGCGCCGCACGGAACCGCCCGACCGGGCGATCCTGGTCGACGCCGTTCGTCGTGCATCGGTGGGGGCGTTGGCGGACGCCTCGACGGAGGCGCCGTCCTGCTCGCGGGATGTGGGACCGCCGGATCGGTGCTGGTGGTGCTGGTAGCGGGGCGACTGGCCCTGCAGCCCGGAGTCGTGACCCCGTCACGCTGGTTCGGGCTGCTCGACCCGGTGCCGCTCGACCGCCCCTCTCCGCTACCCGCTTTTATGATCATCGGGGTGGCGCTGCTCGTCGGCGCATGGTTCCGGTTGTGCCAGCGCGCGCACCACGGCGACCTGTCGGTCCCGCGGATAGGCCTCATCATCGGCTGCTGGGCCGTTCCGGTGCTGCTCGGCCCGCCGATCCTCAGCCTCGACGTCTACTGCTACGCCGCGCAGGGGACGATGCTCGCCGCCGGGCTCGACCCCTACGCCACCGGGCCCACCGCGCTCGGCGCCCGCCCCGTCCTGCTGGCCGTCGATCCGATCTGGAGATCAGCGCTGTCGCCCTACGGGCCGGTCGCCCTCGGCTACTTCCGGCTGGTGAATGCGCTTGCGGGCGGTGACGTCCTGCGCGCGGTCGTGCTGCACCGGGTCGTCGCGGGGGCGAGCGTCGTCGTGATGGCGGTGTGCGTGGTGCGGGTGTCCTCCGTGGCGCGCCGGCCCTGGGCGCTGGCGTTCTGCGCGGGTAGTCCGATCGTGCTGCTGCAGCTCGTCGGCGCGATCCATCTCGAGGCCATCCTGCTGGCGCTGCTCGTCGGCGGTCTGACGGCGGTGTACCGCGGCAGGCCGGTGCTCGGTCTCGTCCTCATCACCGCGGCCGCGCTGGTGAAGTGGCCCGCGGCCTTGGTCGTCGTGGTGGTGCTGGTCTGGCGGTCGGTCAGGGCAGTGAGTGCCGCTACCGCCGCGACCGCGGCCTCGGTCGGATCGGGTCGGCGTGCGGCCCAGCTCCGTCGCGTCGGTGCCGTCGCTGGGCGGGACCTCGCCGTCGTGGCGAGCGTCGTCGTGGTGCTGTCGAGTCTGGTACCCGACGGCTTCGGATGGCTGCGCGCCGCGCGGACACCGGCCGCCGGACTGACCCTCTACGCCCCGACCACCTGCCTCGCCGATTTTCTGTCCGTCCTGGCGAGGATGGCCGGATCGGCGATGCGCTTCGAGGATCTGGTGGGACCCACCCGGGCCGCGGGTGTGGCCGTCGCCGCCGGGATCTTCGTCTGGCTGCTGGTGACCGTCCGCGACCGTGAACCGCATGCCACCGCCGGGCTGGCACTACTCAGCCTGGCCCTGCTCGGACCCGTCCTCTACCCCTGGTATCTCACCTGGGGCGCCGTGCTCCTCGGCCTGACTGGGCAGGCGCCGCGACGGGTGCTCGGGGCGGTCACCGTGGTCGGCTCGTTCCTGGCCCTGCCGCACTGCGAGCTATTGTTCGTCGATCACCCGCAGGTTGCTCCCTGGTTCGTCCGGCAGGGGCCGATCGTCCTGCTCCTCGGCTTGACCTGCGGCATCGCCGTGGCCCTGGCCGCCCGGCGTCGTCCTACCAGCGTGCCCTGAGCGCGGCGCCCGTTCCGTCCGTCGCCGGGTCTCACGCCTCGTCGGCGGCTCGGCGCAACTCCTCGATGTCGAGCTTCGACATCTTCAGCATCGCCTGCATCGCCCGCTGGGACCGGCCCGGGTCGGGATCGTCAAGGAGCTCGGGCAGGGCCGTGGGCACGATCTGCCAGGACAGCCCGTACCGGTCCTTGAGCCACCCACAGGGTCCTGCCTCGCCACCGTCGGTCAGCCGGTCCCAGTACTCGTCGATCTCGGCCTGGGAACCGCAGCCGACCTGCAGCGAGATTCCCTCCGAGAAGGTGAACTCGGGTCCGCCGTTCAGCGCGACGTACTCCTGACCATCCAGTTCAAACCGGACGGTCATGACCGTACCCTCGGGACGGGGCCCGGCCGGGCCGTAGCGGGTGATGTCGACGATCCGCGAGTTCGGGAAGATCGACGTGTAGAATGTGGCTGCCTCCTCGCCCTGAGTATCGAACCACAGACATGGCGTGATTGCTGGCATCCTCCGGCCCTTCCTGTCTGTATGAGAAGCGCGCGGCCATTTCCCGCACGAGCTTTTCCCGAAAGAGCTTTTCCCGAAAGAGCGTCGTGGTACCCCTGGATCAGGGGCGAAAGCGGTCCGGGTCGGCCGCGGCCCAGTCCGCCGCCCAGTCCGCCGGCGGCTCGGCGAGCAGTTCCCCGGGTCCGAGCCACTCGTACAGCTCGGCGTAGCTGCGGGTGTCGGTGTGGGTGACCCGGCGCATCAGCATCCCCGGGTGCAGCTGTTCGGGACCGGCGCAGCCCAGCGAGGCGATCACCTGCACCGCCTGGGCCACCGTGGCCTGTTGGTAGCGGCGTACCCGCTCGCCCTTGTCCGCGACGTCCACCGCGCGGGCGCGGCGCGGATCCTGGGTGGCCACCCCGACCGGGCAGGTGTTGGTGTGACAGCGTTGCGCCTGGATGCAGCCGACCGCCATCATCATCGCGCGGGCCGCATTGGTGTAGTCGGCGCCCTGGGCGAGCCGTTTGACGATGTCCACCCCGGTGGCGATCTTGCCGCTCACCCCGATCCGGATCCGGTCCCGCAGGCCGACGCCGACGAGTGCGTTGTGCACCGTCATCAGGCCCTCGGTGAGCGGAGTGCCGACGTGGTCCTCGTACTCCAGCGGCGCGGCGCCGGTGCCGCCCTCACCTCCGTCGACGACGATGAAGTCGGGGGTGATCCCCTCCGCCAGCATCGCCCGGCAGATCGCGAGCAGTTCCCGCCGGGACCCCACACACAGTTTGAATCCCGTGGGCTTGCCGCCCGCGAGCTCCCGCATCCGGGCGATGAACAGCACCAGTTCCCGCGGAGTCGAGAAGACCCGGTGTCCCGGCGGGCTGACACAGGTCACCCCGGCCGGGACACCGCGGGCCCGCGCGATTTCGGCGCTGACCTTCGCCGCGGGCAGGATGCCGCCGAGGCCGGGCTTGGCGCCCTGGCTCAGCTTCAGCTCGACCATCCGGACCGACGGAAGAGCTGCCTTGTCCTTGAACAGCGCCGGGTCGAAGTCGCCGTCCGCCGTGCGGGCACCGAAGTAGCCGCTGCCGATCTCCCAGACGAGGTCGGCGTGGTAGCGCAGATGATGCTCGGTGAGACCGCCCTCCCCGGTGTCGTGAGCGAAACCGCCCGCCGCCGCGCCGCGGTTCATCGCGAGCACGGCGTTGCCCGACAACGCTCCGAAGCTCATCGCCGAGATGTTGAGCAGCGCCATGTCATACGGCCGGGTGCAGTCCGGGCCGCCGATACGCACCCGGGGCGACGGGGTACCCGGCGCAACCGCCAGTGGCACCGTCGAATGCAGCAGGTACTCGTAGCCGACCGCGTTGACATCGCGCTCGGTGCCGAACGCCTGGTCGCTGTGGATGCCCTTCGCTCGTTCGTAGATGCTCGTCCGGATGTCGCGGTCGAACGGGCGGCCGTCGTAGTTGCGTTCGATGAAGTACTGCTGGATCTCCGGCCGGATGGACTCCAGTATGAAGCGGAGGTGGCCGAACACCGGGTAGTTCCGCAGGATTGCGTGCCGGCGTTGCGTGACGTCGTGGACGGCCAGGGCGAGCAGGGCGCCGGACACGGCGGCGGCCCCCCACCAGCCCGCCGACCACCACAGCCCGGCGGCGATCGCCGCCGCCATGAGCCCCGCCAGGGCCGGCCCTATCCCGAACGAGAACATCGCGATCGCGATCCTTCCCTGCGCCGGCCGTGCGCAGGCTGTGCGCGGGCCGCGGCCGGCGGAACCCGGCCGATCTGCCTGGACCCGTCGGGTCCGGCGCCTTCGACGCTATACGCCGGACGGTTCACGGAGTGTTCCAGGGCCGTGCCGCGGCCGCGGGGACACGCAATGGGCGGGGACCCGCAATGGCAAGCGGGCCGTCGGTGAACAGGGTGACTCCCTGCTCACAACAACTTTCACAGTACTCCGGAATGTCCGCCTCTTTCCCTGGGGGCATCGGACGGATAGTCGCCGCCGCGTTCGTCATCCTCCACATCGAGCACACCAGGACGACCTGCCTGCACATCGCCACGACCCGTTACGCGGAAAGGCTTGGCGCTTGGCGCTTGGCGCACCGTGCACGGTGCACGTGTCGCTGCGCCGGAAGACCTCTCGTCCGTGCGAGCATCGGTCCGGCTCGGGTGCGGCCGCCACACCAGAAAATTCGAGACTCCGGGAGTACGACAAGACCACGATCATGCCGTTAGGCCCGCTGGTTTCAACTGCTCGGCCCCATGCACCCGGTCGCGGTTGTCCGCTGAAATTCCTAAGACCGAAATAGCGACTCTTTTGCGCCGAGAGCCCCTCTCGACCATAACGAGAAAGGTGGATTTTTTATCCGATCACTGCGCCTGATGACCGCTGTCGGCGTGGACAAAAAGCGGTAGACGTCATCAAGCGGTAGACCTCATCGAGGGCCGGCATCATTGAGGTGTGCTCGAAGGAGCGGCACCACATCGTCCACATCCTGGACCGGGATGACGGTCGGCAGCGATGAATCCTGGGCGTCCACGGCCCAGGTGCCGAGACCGATCACCGTCTTCCCGGCCCGGAGCGCGAAGGAGATCTCACTAAGTGTTCCCCAGCTTCCGCCGACGGCGACCAACGCGTCGCTGCCGCGGACGAGCAGGCCGTTGCGCAGCTCGCCCAGCCCGGTCGGGAGGCTGACGGTGAGATGGTCGTTTCCCTCGTCCCGGGACAGGCCCGGCAGCAGCCCGATCGTCGTCCCGCCGACCGATCGGGCGCCCCGGCAGGCCGCTGCCATGACCCCGCCCAGGCCCCCGCAGACGACGTACCAGCCGACCTCGGCGAGACGCCGTCCGATGGACTCGGCGGTGGCGACCTCACGGACGGTGGCCTTGGCCGGCCCGATCACCCCGATGTAGACCTCGTCCCGCCGCATCCGCCCGTCCCGCCGCATCCGTCGATCCTCCCGCCGGTGAGCCGGTCGAGCGACCGCGCGCCGCATCGGACAGCCACATCGGACAGCCACATCGGAGAGTCCGCGCCCTGCACGCTTCGTCACGTTTTATCGAGGCCCGGCGGGATAGTAGAGACCCTGTTGGGGCCGCCGGCCCCGCCAGCAGGGCCGACGGACCGGATGGACGGGCCGGACGAGACCGGGCGAGAGTGGTCGTGGTCGAGTGGTCGTGGTCGAGTGGTCGTGGTCACGCAGGTGGGCCGGGGCGAGGCGTCGGGTGGCGGCCGGTACCCGGCGACGACAAGGGTGGGGGTGCAGGTCCGTGGCGAGTAGTGCGGGATTCTTCCCGAGGCGGGTCATAGCTGTGACACGCATGTGTAACCGGCAGGCCGTAGCGTAGCCCGCCATGAGCGACGCACGAATCGTGGCCGTCGGCGTCGAGGAGGAATTTCACATCCTCGATCTCACCACCCGTCAGCTCGTTCCCAGGGCCGAGGAAATCCTCCGCCGGCTCGACGGGGACTCGTTCTCCCCAGAGCTATTGAAATCGGTTGTCGAGACGAACAGTCAGCCGACGGCGGATCTGCTGGAGCTGCGGACGAACCTGCTCGATCTGCGGCGGCGACTCGCGGAGGTGACCGGCGAGCTCGGGCTCGGGCCGGCCGCCGCGGGCACCGTGCCGATCGTGGACATGGATCTGCTCGACGTCTCCCGGGACGACCGTTACGAGCAGATGACTGAGGACTACCAGATCGTCGCGCGCGAGCAGCTCATCTGCGGCGCTCAGGTGCACGTCGACGTGGCCGACCGTGACCTCGCGATGGCCGTCGTCGCCTGGACCGCGCCGTGGCTGCCGATGCTGCTGGCGCTCTCGGCCAGCTCGCCGTTCTGGATGGGTGCCGACAGCGGCTACGCGAGCATGCGCACGCTGGTGTGGCAGCGCTGGCCGACCGCGGGGGTCGCCGGGTCCTTCCGGACCGCCGCCGAGTACGACCAGCTCGTGGCGGACCTGATCAAGTCCGGGGTGATCAGCGACCCGGGGATGGTCTACTTCGACGTCCGCCCGTCGGCCCACCTGCCCACCGTCGAGCTGCGCATCTGCGATGCCTGCCCGGACGTCGACAACGTCATCCTCATCGCCGGGCTGTTCCGGGCGCTGGTGTGCCAGGCCATCGAGGAGATCGAGGCCGGCGGCCAGGCCCCGCCGCCGCGCGCGGAGCTGCTGCGCGCGGCGACCTGGCGGGCGGCCCGGTCCGGCCTGGAGGGCGACCTCGTCGACATCCTCGGTACCGGCCCTATACCGGCCCAGGCCATGCTGCGCCGGCTGCTCACCGAGGTCCGCCCGCAGCTCGAACGGTTCGACGACTGGGAGCTCATCGACAACCTGGCCGAACAGGCCGTTGGCCGGGGCAGCTCCGCGCACCGCCAGCGCCGGGCCTTCGCCCGTCGGGGTTTGCTCACCGACGTCGCGGATCTGGTGCTGGCCGAGACCCGCGACGTCCCGCCCGCGGGGGCGGCGGCCGCGCTGGGGAGCGCGCCCGCCGTGTCCGCCTCCGACCAGATTGCGCCGCGGCTGCTCGAGCGCTACCAGCCGACCGGGTACGACGAGATCGTCGATGCCCGCGGCGCGGTCCGTCCCCAGTACCGGGCCGTCATGCGCACCTTGGAACGGCTCGGCCCGGGCATCCTCGACGAACGGGTCGGGACGCGCGAGGCCGAGCAGAACGACCGGGGGATCATCTTCCGGGCCTCGGGGGACTCCACCAGCCGTCCCTTTCCGTTCGACCTGGTCCCGCGGATCATCGCCGCCGACGACTGGACGACCCTGACGACCGGGCTGAGCCAGCGGGTCCGGGCCTTGGAGGCGTTCCTGCGCGACATCTACGGCGAGCGGGCGGCCGTCGCCGACGGGATCGTGCCGGCCTGGGTGGTCAACGACGCGCCGAGCCTGCGCCACGGCGGTCGCGCCGCCGGCCCGGACGCCATCCGGGTGACCGTCGCCGGCATCGACCTGGTCCGCGGCGGCGACGGCGGCTGGCTGGTGCTGGAGGACAACCTGCGCGTCCCGTCCGGTATCGCCTACGCCATGGAAGGCCGGCGGCTCGCCGAGTCGGTGCTGCCGGAGCTCGGTCCGCCGGCCGGCATCCTGCGGCTGGACGGTATACCCGCCCTGCTGCACGAGGCGCTGGTCGCGGCGGCCCCGGCGGCGGCCGCGGGGGAACCGGCGGTGGCCGTGCTGACCGGCGGGAAGAGCGACGCGGCGTACTTCGAGCATTCCCTGCTCGCCGAGAAGATGGGCGTTGCGCTGGTGGAACCGGCGGATCTGCTGGTCGACGACAACGACGTCGTCCACCGGATCGACGGCTCCCGGCGGTGCCGCGTCGACGTCCTTTACCGCCGGATGGACGAGGACGACCTGTTCGGCGCCCTCGGAGCCGACGGCACCCCGTTGGGGCTCCCGCTGCTGCGCGCGATCCGGGCCCGCCGGGTCGGCATGGCGAACGCTCTGGGTAACGGGGTGGGTGACGACAAGGTCGTCTACGCCTACGTCCCGCGGATGGTCACCTACTACCTGGGCGAGCAGCCGGTGCTCGACGACGTGCCGACCTATGTCTGCGGTGACCCGGAGCAGTGCGAACACGTGCTGGACAACCTCGATCAACTGGTGGTGAAGCCGGTCGACGGGTACGGCGGGTCCGGCGTGGTCATCGGGCCGCGCGCCGAGCCCTACCGGCTCACCGAGGTCCGCGAGCGGATCTTGGCCGATCCCCGGCAGTGGATCGGCCAGGAACTGGTGTCGCTGTCGACCCATCCGACCTGGCACGACAGCCATCTCGAACCCTGCGCGGTGGATCTGCGGGTCTTCGTCTACGCCGGGCGGGAGCCGCGGGTGGTGCCCGCGGCGCTCAGCCGGGTGGCGCCTCCCGGCAGTCTGATCGTCAACTCCTCGCAGGGCGGGGGGTCCAAGGACACCTGGATTCCCCGCCGTTAGCCGGTGATTCCCCGCCGTCAACCGCTCCGTGACAGCTACTCTCCGTAGTCGGATCCAGGATGGCCCCGTCTTCCGTCGCCGGATGCTCCGTCGCCGGATGCTCCGTCGCGGGTGCGCTGCGGTTCCGCGCGGGGTGCGCTGCGGTTCCGCGCGGGGTGCGCTGCGGTTCCGCGCGGGTTGGCGACCGAGGGAGTTGGCAACATCGCGGACACTGTTGTGAAATCTCCGTCCTCGAGAGTGAGGTCGTCATCAACGGCTGCGGTATCGGGAAGGAAGCCCCGGGGAATGGATCTCGCCTGACTTCATCGATCGACGGGAGCGCACATGTGCGGGCTGAGTGGCGAGCTGAGATTCGACGGCCGGGGAGCGAACGTCGACGCGGTGGTGCGGATGACCGCGACGATGGTGCCGCGGGGCCCGGACGGCGTGGGAGTGTGGTCCGCCGGCCCGGTTGCGTTCGGGCACCGTCGCCTGAAGATCATCGATTTGTCCGAGCGCGGTGCCCAGCCCATGGTGGACAACGAGCTCGGCCTGACCACGGTGTTCAACGGGTGCATCTACAATTATCAGGAGCTGCGTGACGAGCTGGTCGCGGCCGGCTACCGCTTCTTCTCCACCTCCGACACGGAGGTGATCGGCAAGGCGTACCACCGGTGGGGGAGACGCTGCGTCGACCACTTCGCCGGGATGTTCGCCTTCGCCATCGCCGAGCGGGACAGCGGGCGGCTGATCCTCGCCCGGGACCGGCTCGGCATCAAGCCGCTCTACCTCACCGGGAACAGCGAGCGCCTGCGGTTCGCCTCCACCCTGCCGGCCCTGCTCGCCGGCGGCGGTGTCTCCTCCGACATCGACCTGGTCGCCTTTCACCACTACCTGTCGTTCCATTCCGTGGTGCCCGCCCCGCACACGATTCTGGCCGGGGTGCGCAAGCTGCCCGCGGCGACCGTGCGGGTGGTGGAACCGGACGGCACCTCGACCGACGACCTGTACTGGCGTCCCAGCTTCACCCGCGATCCCGCGCACGCGGACTGGACCCCCCGTGACTGGCAGGACGCGATCGCCGAGCGGCTGCGCCTCGCGGTGCGCCGCCGGATGGTCGCCGACGTCCCGGTCGGCGTGCTGCTGTCCGGTGGGCTGGACTCCAGTCTGATCGTCGCGCTGCTCGCCGAGGCGGGGCAGAAGGATCTCGCGACCTTCAGTGTCGGGTTCGAGGCCGTCGGCGGCGAGCCCGGCGACGAGTTCGTCTACTCCGACGTCATCGCCCGGTATTTCGATACCGACCATCACCAGATCCGGGTGCCGGGGACGAGGCTGCTGCCCGCCGTCGACGCGGCCATCGCCGCGATGAGCGAGCCGATGGTCAGCCACGACTGCGTGGCCTTCTACCTGCTCTCCCAGGAGGTCTCCCGGCACGTCAAGGTCGTGCAGTCGGGGCAGGGCGCCGACGAGGTCTTCGCCGGGTATTCCTGGTATCCGCCGCTGGCGGGTGTTGGGCGGACCGACGCCGTCGACGCCTACCTGCGGGTCTTCGCCGACCGACCGCACCGGGACCTGCCCGCGATGGTGGAGCCGCACCATCTCATCGAGGCCGATGCCAGCCGGCACTTCGTCGCCTCCCACTTCGCCCGGCCGGGCGCCGAGACCGCCGTCGACGCCGCGCTGCGCATCGACTCGACGATCATGCTCGTTGACGACCCCGTGAAACGGGTCGACAACATGACGATGGCCGCGGGGCTCGAGGCCCGCACCCCCTTCCTCGACCACGAGCTGGTCGAGCTCGCCGCCGCCTGCCCGCCGGAGCTGAAGCTCGCCTCCGGCGGCAAGGGCGTGCTCAAGAACATCGGCCGCCCGCTGATGCCGGTCGACGTCATCGACCGACCCAAGGGGTATTTCCCGGTGCCGGCGATCCGTCATCTCGACGGGCCGTTCCTGGACCGGGTGCGCGAGGCGCTCACCGATCCGGCGGCGAAGACGCGGGGCCTGTTCCGGCCGGTGTGGGTCCGGACGATGCTCGCCGCCCCGAACGACAACCGCACGACGCTCGGCGCGAACGCCCTGTGGCAGGCCGCGCTGCTCGAGATGTGGCTCCAGGCCCACACGGTCGCGTGATCTACGTAGGTCGCACGACCCACGTACGTCGCACGACCGAGTCGCATGATCCCTTGGAGTGACATGATCCGACCCGCGGTGGCGCAGCCGGTGGTGGGACGGCCGGCGGTGGCGCGGCCGGCGGTGGCGCGGCCGGCGGTGGCGCGGCCGGCGGTGCCGCACACCGTCGACTCCGGGCGTCCCGGCGATCTGTCCGACGCCTGGGTCGCGGCGGCGAGCTGTCGCGCACCGAGTACCGGCCCGCATGGTCGGCTCGCCTTCGTCGGCGATCGCGGCGGCGCCCCCGCGCTGTGGATCCGGGACCCGGACGGCCGGGAGCGCCCGGTCGACACCGGCCCCGGTCAGGTCCGGGCGGTCCTGTGGTCGCCGACCGACGACCGGATCGCCGTCCACGTCGCGCCGGGCGGCGGGGAGCTCACTGAGGTCCGGACCGTCCGGGCGGACGGCGGTGACCTGCGCCACCTGGCCGGCGGCGGGGGGCGGGCCGCCACCCCGGCCCGCTGGACCGACGACGGCCACGGCCTCGTCGTGACCGAGTCCGACCGCTCCGATCCGTCCGGCCGCACCGCCGCAGTGCTGATCGACTCCGGCGGGCGACGGACCCGCCTCGCCGCTGGAGTGGCGCTGCAGGTGTGCGACGTCGTCGCCCTCCCCGACCCCGCGCCGGACGGGACGGGGG
>NZ_CDWWEW010000134.1:5653-13118 GCF_977966315.1 Frankia sp. CeRuru1 | reverse complement strand
GCCCGCCGGGTCGACGCGGTCATCGAGACCGTCGGCGCCGCCACCTGGGGTCACTCGGTGAAGGCATTGCGCCCCGGCGGGCGCATCGTGGTCTCGGGCGCCACCAGTGGTCCGAACCCGCCGGCGGACCTCACCCGGATCTTCTTCCTCCAGCTGTCGGTGATCGGTTCCACCATGGGGAGCCGGGACGAGCTGGTCGACCTCGTCGCGTTCGCGGAACGGACCGGGGTGCGGCCGCTGATCCACGAGGTGCGCCCGCTGGCCGATGCCCGGGCCGCCTTCGAGCAGCTGCTCGGCGGTGAGTTCTTCGGCAAGCTGATACTCCGCCCCCCCGCCTAGCCTCTTTGGTGCGATGCGGGGACTCCTGGCTCGGGGCTGGGCGGGCCAGCCAGGTGGCGAGCCGGACCGGCCGCCGCACGCCGGTGGCGCTGCCGGGCACGGCGGCCCGGGAACACCACTGGCGGGGCGGGACCCGGTCCTCGGATCGGGCACGCCCCGCCAGCCGCGCGCTCAGTTCTCGAACGCCGCCTCGACCAGGGCCTGCTGCTCGCGCTCGTGCACCTTCGACGACCCCGAGGCCGGGGCCGCGGCGGCGCGCCGGGAGATGCGACGCAGCCGGATGCCGCCGGGCAGGAACTCGGTCAGGTTGAGGGCCATGTGCGGGTAGGCGCCCTGGTTCGCTGGCTCCTCCTGGAGCCAGACAATGTCCGTCACGTTCGGGTAACGCTCCAGGACCTGCGCGAGCTCCGGTCCGGGCGTCGGGTAGAGCTGTTCGACGCGCAGCAGGGCGAACCGCTCGGCGTCATCGTGCTTCCCCCGGGCGGCGGCGAGATCGTAGTAGACCTTGCCGCCCGTGAGCAGTACCCGGCGCACGGCCGACGGGTCCGTCACGGACCCGTCGTCAATCACCGGCTGCCAGCCGCTGCCGGTCAGCTCCGCCACGGTGGACGTCGCGGCCTTCAGCCGCAGCATCGACTTGGGGGTGAAGACCACCAACGGGCGCCGGACCGGCGAGAGGGCCTGCCGGCGCAGCAGGTGGAAGTAGCTGGCGGGGGACGAGGGTGCGGAGACCGTCATGTTGTTGTCCGCGCACAGCGACAGGAAGCGCTCGATGCGGGCGGAGGAGTGGTCGGGACCCTGACCCTCGTAGCCGTGCGGCAGCAGCAGGGTGACTGCCGACCGCTGGCCCCACTTGGCCTCACCGGCGGTGATGAACTCGTCAATGATCGACTGGGCGCCGTTGGCGAAGTCGCCGAACTGCGCCTCCCAGAGCACCAGCATGTCCGGCCGGGCGACCGCGTAGCCGTACTCGAAGCCCATCGCCGCGAACTCGCTCAACAGCGAGTCGTAGACGTAGAAGGTGCCGACACCGTCGTTCACGATGGTGCCGTCGAGGCCGTAGCGCAGGGTCCGCAGCGGGGTGTGGTCCGCGGCGCTGTGCCGGTCGACCAGCACGGCGTGCCGCTGGCCGAAGGTGCCCCGCCGGCTGTCCTGACCGGTCAGCCGCACCGAGCGGCCGTCGAGTAGGAGCGTTCCGAAGGCCAAGGTCTCCGCCAGCGCCCAGTCGATCGAGCCGGTCTTCACCATCTGGGCCCGCCGCTCGACCTGGGGACGCAGCCGTGGATGGACGGTGAAGCCCTCCGGCAGGTTGACCTGGGTCTCGATGACCTTCTTCACGGCCTCGTCGGACACGGCGGTGCTCACCGCGGCCGCCGCGGCGGCCTCCTCCGGGGTGGTGATGATGCGTGGCTGCGGCGACGAGCCCGCCGGGGTGGTGTCCCGGGTCTGCGCGAAGGCCTTCTCGAGCTCCGCGCGGTAGCTCTTCATCGCTTGCTCGGCCTCCTCGCGGGTGATGTCCCCGCGGCCGATCAGCGCCTCGGTGTAGAGCTTGCGCACCGAACGCTTGCTGGCGATGGTGTCGTACATCAACGGCTGGGTGAACGAGGGCTCGTCCATCTCGTTGTGCCCGCGCCGCCGGTAGCAGACCAGGTCGATGACGACGTCCTTGTGGAACGCCTGGCGGTACTCGAACGCCAGCGCCGCGACCCGGACACACGCCTCCGGGTCGTCCCCGTTCACGTGGAAGATCGGTGCCTGGACCATCCGGGCGACGTCGGTGGCGTACACCGACGACCGGCCGGAGTCCGGCGAGGTGGTGAATCCGACCTGGTTGTTGATGACCAGGTGCACGGTGCCGCCGGTGCGGTATCCGCGCAGCTGGGACAGGTTGAGGGTCTCGGCGACGACCCCCTGACCGGCGAACGCGGCATCGCCGTGGACGAGTACCGGCAGGACGGTGAAACCCGTCGAGCCCTTGTCCAGGATGTCCTGCTTGGCGCGGACGACGCCCTCGGTGACCGGGTCGACCGCCTCGAGGTGCGACGGGTTCGCGACCACCGAGACCGGTACCGTGCGGCCGTCCTGGCCGGTGTAGACGCCCTCGGCGCCGAGGTGGTACTTGACGTCGCCGGAGCCGTGCGCGGTCTGCGGGTCGAGGTAGCCCTCGAACTCGGCGAAGATCTGCCGGTAGGACTTGCCGACGATGTTGGCGAGCACGTTCAGCCGGCCGCGATGGGCCATGCCGATGACGACCTCGTCCATCCCCGCGCCGGCGGCGCGCGAGAGAACTTCGTCGAGGGCGGGGATCGTCGACTCGGCGCCCTCGAGGGAGAACCGGCGCTGGCCGACGTACTTGGTCTGCAAGAACGATTCGAACGCCTCCGCGGCCCCGAGCCGCTCCAGCACGTGCAGCTGCTCGGCCGGGTCCGGCCGCTCCGCGGCCCGCTCGACCCGGGCCTGGATCCAGGCGCGCTCGTCCGGCTCCTGGATGTGCATGTACTCGATGCCGATCCGACGGCAGTACGAGTCGCGCAGGACCCCCAGGACGTCGCGCAGGGACATCGTCCGGTGCCCGGCGAAGCCGCCGACGGCGAACTCGCGGTCGAGGTCCCACAGGGTCAGCCCGTGGCTGATGATGTCGAGATCGGGATGGCTGCGGATGGCGAACTCGAGCGGGTTCGTGTCCGCCATGAGGTGGCCGCGCACCCGGTAGGCGTGGATCAGTTCCAGCACCCGGGCGTTGTGGTCGAGGTCGCCCTCGTGCACGACCGGCATGTCGGTGACCCAGCGCACGGGCTCGTAGGGCACCCGCAGCGACTGGAAGATCTCGTCGTAGAAGCCGTCCTCGCCGAGGAGCAGCTGGTGCATCCGGCGCAGGTACTCACCCGACTGGGCGCCCTGGATGATGCGGTGGTCGTAGGTGCTGGTCAGTGTGATGATCTTGGAGATCGCGAGCTTCGCCAGGGTGTTCGCCGACGCGCCGGAGAACTCGGCCGGGTACTCCATCGCCCCGACGCCGATGATCGTGCCCTGGCCCTCCATCAGGCGGGGCACCGAGTGCACGGTGCCGATGCCGCCGGGGTTGGTCAGGCTGATGGTGACGCCGGTGAAGTCGTCGGTGGTCAGCTTGTTCGCCCGAGCCCGGCGCACGAGGTCCTCGTAGGCCTGCCAGAACTGGGTGAAGTCCAGCGTCTCGGCCTTCTTGACGGCGGCGACGACGAGCTGGCGGCCCTTCGGGGTCACCAGGTCGATGGCGAGGCCCAGGTTGACGTGCTCAGGCTGGACGATGGCCGGCTTGCCGCCCACCTCCGTGTAGGAGGCGTTCATGACGGGATGCGCGGCCAGCGCCTTGACCATCGCGTAGCCGATGATGTGCGTGAAGGACGCCTTGCCGCCGCTGGAGCGGGCCAGGTGCCGGTTGATCACGATGCGGTTGTCCGCGAGCAGCTTGGCCGGCACCGCCCGCACCGAGGTCGCCGTCGGGACGTGCAGCGAGGTCTCCATGTTGCTGACCACGCGGGCGGCGGCGCCGCGCAGCGGCGTGGCCGCCTCCGGAACCTGCCGGTCGGCGGGTGCCGCCTGCTTCGGGGGCCCGGCGGGCTGCGCCGACGCCGGGACCGGCGCGGTCGCGGCGGCCGGAACAGACGCGGCGGGCGGAACCGACGGGACGGCCTCGCTCGGCTTCACCGGAACAGGCGTAGTGTGGAAGACCTCACCATCCGGCGAGACCTCTCCGTTAGGGGCCGCCGTGGCGGCCTGCTCGGCTGCGCCCGCGGAGGCGGGCGGCGTGCCGGGGTGGTAATCGGAGAGGAACTCGCGCCACTCCGGCGATACGCTCTGCGGATCTTCGAGAAACTGCTGGTAGATCTCGAAGACCAGCCATTCGTTGGGTCCGAAGTCAGGTCCTGACGCAGGTACCGTTGGTGCTGTCACGGGGCCATTCGCCTCTATCCACGGTCTCGCTTCTCGGCCTCCGAAAGGCCCTTCCGCCACCGTCTCCCCATCCTACCCGCTCTGGGCATCCTGGTTCGACCTGCTCCCCCCGATCTGTCCTCCGATCGGTTACGAGTAGCTTGCTCGGCGTGTTCTCCGGGATACGCGGACCGGCGCCGGGAACGGCCGGCAGCTACAGCCAATCAGGGCGAGAGTGAGATCGTTCGATCGTTCACCGCACGGTGGGGATACTCCTGGGCGGGCCGTCGGTTATGCTCGGTGACGCCGGCCCGCATCATGGCCCCCGGACCCAATAAATGTCGCTTCGAGCGACCTACGCCCGTGAGGCGACCTGGCGGGCCGGCGTCTTCCTCTTGATGTTTCTGCTCCTTGGTGCCCTTTCTCCCTTGGTGTCGTTGTCCCTTGGTTTGCCCGGGGTCAGAGTGCGTCCGTCACGGACTGTCCGTAGTGGTCCCACCCGCCGCTGCCTACGGGACGCTCCCCGTCCACTGTCACCCCCGCGCCGACCGGTCCCGCGCCGCTCAGGACCGAACCGATCATTACGCACCCGGCCGGCGGGGTCACTCCTGGGGGAAGGCAGGCGACCAGCGCGTGATCCTCGCCGCCGTCGAGTACCCAGCGCAACGGGTCCACATCAAGGGCGGCCCCGGCCGACCGCATCGCCTCGTCGATCAGGAAGGCTTCCGGCGCGAGATTGATGGACACCCCCGATGCCACGGCGATGTGGCCGAGATCCGCCACGAGACCGTCCGAGACGTCGCACATGGCGTGCGCGCCCGCGGCGGCGAGCACCGGCCCGAGCGCGTAGGGTGGCCGGGGCCGGCGATGCGCCGCGATCAGCTCCTTCCATCGCGGGTCGTCGACCCATCGGGAGTCGCCGGCTGCCGAACCCGCCGTGAGTAGGGCCAGCCCCGCCTGGGCCCACCCGAGACGACCAGCGAGCACCACGGCATCACCGGGCCGGGCGCCCGAGCGCAGGACCGGCGGCCGGCCCTGCAGGTCACCGAGCGCGGTCACCCCGAGCATGATCGAATCCGCGGAGCTGACGTCCCCGCCGGACACGGAGGCACCGGCATACGCGCATTCCTCGGCCATTCCGTCGGCCATCGCCAGGGCCCAGTCGACCGCGAGGTCGCCGGGTGCGGCGAATCCGAGGAACAGGCCGGTGGGCCTCGCCCCCATCGACGCCACGTCGGCGAGGTTCTGCGCGGCGGCCTTGTGCCCGACATCCACCGCGGACGACCAGTCCCGGCGGAAGTGGCGTCCTTCGAGCAGCAGGTCGGTGGTGACGACCACCCGACCGTCCGGGGCGGCCAGCACCGCCGCATCGTCCCCGGGGCCGACCAGCACGTCCCGTCCATGGGAGAAACGCGCCGTCACAGCCTCGATCAAGCCGAACTCACCCAGATCACGCAGCGTTGCGCCCGCCGGGGGTTTCCCGTGACTTCCCACTCGCCATATCCTCCAATACCCTACTGATCTGGATATTTCATCCTCGTCGGAGTTTCCCGACCCCGCCGACTCCCGGACCGACTGGCCGGACCGACCGGCCGGACCGACCGGCCGGACCCGGGACCCCCGGCCGGAGGCGGCACCGACGGGTGGACGCGGCCCTGACCGCACCGGGTACCCGGAAACAGCGGAATGACCGTGATCGCAACGTCCGCGTCACCTTCCCGACATATGTCACTGGAAATCTGACGCGCGTGCGAAGCCAGACCTGTCCGCGTGTATGTCGTCCGCGGCCTGCCGTGATCCGTGGGGCCGGTCAGCCGCGCGCCCAGGCGATTCGGCCCAGCGGAGGTCCGCTGACCAGGCATCGGTCCAGGTAGGGCCGGGTGGCGCTGCAGCCTGGCCGAGGAAGGATCGAGGGAAGGCACTACCTGCCCTCCACCCCCGAGACCATCAGATGGGGTGAGCTGCCGAACGCCCTGACCAGGCCGGTTCTCAGTGTCGACTCCGGCGCCACGGTCACCTTCGATACGGTCAGCCAGGAGGGGATCCTCTGCGACCAGGGGCGCGATCCCGACGCCTTCTTCGCCGGTTTTGGGGTCGCGCCGTCGGAGGTGCTGGCCGACGCCCGGGCGATCGCCGCTTCGGGTATCCCGCACCGGTTCGGGGTGGACGGCACCCACATCGTCACCGGACCGGTGTTCGTCCGGGGCGCGGAACCGGGGGACATGCTGCGGGTTGAGATGGTCTCGCTGCATCCCCGCGCACGGTATGGGATCGTCTCGACCCGCCATGGCGCGGGCCTGCTCGCCGGGGAGTTCCCCGCGGGGGGGCCACCGGACTCGGACGCCGACGCCCGCCATTGGCAACGCTTCCGCACCGTTACCACCTTCTGCGCTGTGGAGCGCCGGCGGGGCCGCCTGTTCGGCGCCCTGACCAGTGTGAACGGCAGCAGGACCCGGTTTCCGTTGGCGCCGTTCCTGGGAATCATGGCGGTCGGCGTGGACACTACGATCGAGATTGTCCCCTCCACCTCGATCGGTCCGCACGGCGGCGCCCTGGACTGCCGGGAACTCGGCGCGGGCGCGCGGCTGTTCCTGCCGGTCCAGGTGAGCGGCGCGTTGTTCGCCGTCGGCGATCCGCATTACGCCCTCGGAGACGGGAAGATCGGTGCCACCGCCCTGGATGGCCCGCTGCGGGCGACGCTGCGGCTGACCGTGCTGCGTGACACGGCGGCCCGGTCGGTTCTCGGCGCGCTGCGGGAACCGTTCATCGAGACCGACACGGCCTGGGTCACCCTGGGGCTCGACGTTGACCTCGCCGAGTCCGTCCGCCGCGCGGCGCGGTCGGCGGTGGTCTTCCTACAGAGCCGGGTCGGGCTCGACCGGACCGAGGCGCTTGCCTACCTGTCCGCCGCAGCCGACTTCGGGGCGTGCCAGCTCGGCACCGGAACCCAGAGCGCGTTCTGCCGCATCCGCCGGGCGGATTTCACCGAACTGCCGACCGTGAAGCCGCGACTGCCGCGACCCGGACTCGTGCGGATCGCCGGCGTGGGCGACTCGGAGACCGAGGACCCGACGGATCCGGGACACGCCGCGGAGAAGACGCCGGAGCAGGCGTCGAGGCATCCCCACGACGATCACGGTCCCGACGTCCTGCCGGCGCCGTTCGAACCGGGCGGGGTGGCCGGGCCGCCGGCCTGACCGACCCGTTCGGCCCG
>NZ_CDWWEW010000134.1:3423-5377 GCF_977966315.1 Frankia sp. CeRuru1 | reverse complement strand
CCGACCCGTTCGGCCCGCGGGGAGCGGTCGCCCCCACCGGCGCCCAGGGCCGCGCCCGCGCCTCGCCGGGGGGCAGGGGCCGGATCACGGGCCGGATCGTGCGGATCGGCGTCCGGCGGTGCGTCGTCGAGGCCCTCCAGATCGGATAGGGCGATGGGCCGCCACCGGTGCAGCGCCTCGTCGGCGCTCGCCCGGACGGTGGAGTGTTCGACGCGGGGGAGGCCGATGGCGGCATCGTCCCGCGGTCGTCGCGCCCCGGTGTTCACGGGCGCGATGCCGGCCCTCGCCAGCCGCGGCCACAACGAGGCCAACGCGGCGTCGGTGTCGAGCTCGAACTCGGACTGGCGGACCCGCCAGAACCGCCAGCCCGCCCGGCGCAGCTCGCGCTCCCGGGCGAACTCGTGCGCGATCTCGTCCGGACCGGAGCCGACGTCCCCGTCGCACTCGACGGCGAGCCGGGCCCGACCGCCGGAGACGACCAGGTCGACCCGCCGACCGTTGACCTCCACCTGCGGGGTGACCAGGTAGCCGCGGCCGGCGATCTCCCGGAAGACCCGCTGTTCGAACAGGGATCCGAAGGCCGGATGCGGACGGTTGGCCGGCACCTCGGCGAGCGCCGGGGGCTCCTCGCCGCGGCCGGCGGTCGCCGGGTGCGTCGTGGACAGCACGTAGCTCAGATAGTTGTGCCGCAGATCGCGGGGGTCAAGATCGGTAACCGGTACGGAGTGGAACAGCCAGACCTGGTCGCGGGCCCGGGAGGCCGCGACGTTGAACCGCCGCTGGTACTCCAGTCGGGTCAGCGGGGTGATGCGCGAGTCGGGCGCCACCACCAGGGACAGGAAGACGACGTCGCGCTCGTCGCCCTGGAAGTCGGCGGGGACGCCCACCCGCAGCCGTCGACGCTGGTGCTCGGCGGCGGACATCCGGTCGGCCAGCTGGTCGCGGATCAGCGCCGCCTGCGCGGTGCCCTGCGGGACGACGACGCCGAAGGAGAGCCGGGCGTACCGGGGATCCTCGGCGCAGGAGAGCACCTGCGCGACCAGGGCATCGGCCTCGGCCGGATTGCGTGGACCGAGGCCCGCGTCTGTGGTGAAACCATGGGGAACGAACCGGGCGACCAGCGGCGGCAGCCGGTCGGCGCCGAACTGGCGCAGGGGAAGCAGCGGCGCGTCCCGGTAGAACATGGCCGACGACCACTCGATGATTTCCGGCATGCACCGGAAGTGCTCCCGCAGCCGGATCACCTCGCCGAAGCGGGTCCGCAACAGCGTGAACAGGCTAGACCGGGGGGTGAACCCGACGCGCAGCCACGCCGGCACCTCCGGCAGCAGGGCCTCCAGCCGGTCGAAGACCCGGTCGAGCTCGTCCGTGACCTCCACCGGCGGCGTGCACTGCCGGTCGTCGCCCACGACGATCACCCGTGGGGCGAGCCAGAGCAGGAACAGGCTGTCGAGCCCGGCCTGACTGCCTTCGTCGACGATCACGACGTCGAAGCTGTCGCGCACTGCCGGGATCGTCGACAGCACCTCCCGGATCGGCATGACCCAGGCCGGCACCGCCGTCTGGGCGATCTCCATCGCCTCCCGGGCGGCCTGGCGGAAACGTTCGGCGTGGCGGCCGCCGAAGGTGCCGCTGGCCGCCACCGCGTCGGCATAGGCGCGCAGTGCGGCCGACTGCTCGGCGCCCATCCGTTCGAGGCAGTGTTTCCACGCGCGGGCGCCGGCCAGCTCCGCGGTGGCCGCGGCGACCATGTCCTCCGCCGCGTCCAGCTCGGCGTCCAGATCGACGGGTGGTCCAGCCGGGCCGCCGGGAGCCGCGCCGGCGCCGGCGGCCGTGGCGGCGCCGGCGGCCGTGGCGGTCAGCCAGCTCGCGGCCACCGCCCAGGACCAGGCGGTCGTGAACGCCGCGAGCCTGGCCGGCCAGATCTCAGCTCCATTGGGCCGGGTCGCGCCGG
>NZ_CDWWEW010000134.1:0-2933 GCF_977966315.1 Frankia sp. CeRuru1 | reverse complement strand
ACCAGGCGGTCGTGAACGCCGCGAGCCTGGCCGGCCAGATCTCAGCTCCATTGGGCCGGGTCGCGCCGGCCGTCGAGACGAGAAGATCGGCGAGGTCGGGATGCGCCGCGCGCAGCCGGCCGAGCAGCTCGTCCCGGCGCAGCGCCACCTCCCGGGCAGCCATGGTGGTGGCGAGCGCGGCCCGGGTCCGCGTGTACGCGGCCACATTGCGGGCCGCCACCGCGCCGGCCAGCTCGGCGACCTCGGACGGCGCGCCCGCCGCGGTGGCAAGCTCGGCGTAGCCCTCCCGCAGTTCCCCCAGCGCCTGCTCGGCGTCGGCGGCGGCTGCCATCGGGCGCAGCGCGGCCATGACGGCCGCGAGATCCCGGACGCGCTCGGCGGAGTCCACCGCCGGTGCCCGGCCGGGCACGATGTCCTCCAGGATCGCCACGACCCGGTCCCGCGCCGCCACGACCGCCTGGATCTCGGTGACGGCCTCCTGCGCCTCAACCAGTCGGGACAGGCGTACCTCGAAGGGATCGGTGGGCCGCGGCGCGATCCCGACCAGGGCCCACCCGCGGGTCGCGGCCTCGACCGCGACCTCCGCCCGGAGCCGGACGAGCACGAGATCGAGCAGCTCCGGGGTGGTCGGCGCGACGCCGTCCACCAGCGTCCGGGTCAGCAGCGCGTCCGCCTCCTTCTGGACCTTCGGCCGGAACCTGCGCCGCAGCTCGCCCCCGGCGTCGAGGTGCTCGCGCAGTGCCTCCCCCCGGGCGAGCAGAGCGGCGGGGTCGAAGCCCGGATCCGCCGGGGAGCCGGCGTCGGCCGCCGAGGCGGAGCCGTCCGGGGACGCGGAGGTCGGAAGGGCGACCGCGTGCAGACCGAGCTCGGTCACGTGCCGTGTCGCTTCGGCGATCATCGGCGTGGCCGCGGCCACCTTCGCCCAGAGGACCCGGTCCCGGCCGGCGAGGGCGTCGTCGAGGGCCGCCGGAACCCAGTGCCGTCTGTGCGACCGCTGCCCGCGCCCGTCGAGCTCCTCGAGTGTGCGGGAGAGCCTGGCGACCGCCTGCTGTAGCGGATCGAGGGAGACCACCGCGGGATCGACGGCGGCGAGCGTGTCGAGGAGACTTCGGGTCGCGGGACGGACGGCCGCGCGGGCAAGGCGGACCGCCTCGTCGGCCGCGCGGGCGGCGGCCACCAGGTCCGCGAACCGCTCGGCGGGTAGGAACCGGCTCATCTCGACCACCGGGCTGGCGGACCGGTCCGCGCCGGCGTCCTGACCAGATCGCATCTGACCGGATCGCAGCAGGGCGTGGAGCTCCAGTGCCTCGGCGCCGGTCAACGGCGGGGGAACCGGCGCAGGCCCGACAGGCCCGGACCCCGTCGTCGTGGTGGCTGCGGTGGTCGCGGTGGTCGCGGTGGTCGCGGTGGCCCGGGGCACGGGCCGCGGCAGCCACCGCGACGCGTCGGCCTCGGCCCGGACCCGCGCCGCGATGCTCGCCCGCGTCCCGCCCCAGCCCGGAGCCACCTCGCTGTCCGGATGCACCGTGTGCTCGGCCAACCGCAGGGCGCGGGCCCGGTCCGCCAGGACATCGCGGGCGCGGATCGCCTCCCGCCGACGCGCGGCGGCCCGCGCGATCCGCCGGTCGAGCGCCTCGGGGTGATAGGTGGCCTTCTCCGCGGCCAGGGCGCTCACGCTCGCGGCGAGCTCGGGGGAACCCACGCCGATGCCGCCGAGCTCGTCCGCTCCGTCTTCAGCCCCGGCCGGGGCGGGGTCGAAGACCGGGTCGGGCCGGCCGTCCAGGCCCGCCCCCGCGTTCTCGGCCTGGTCGACCGGAGCGCCGCGTGCCTCCTCGGTGTCGGTGAACGACACGCACAGCCGCTGCAGGTCCGGGGGCAGTTTCTCCCGCAGGACCCGCAGGGCTTGCGACTTCTGGCTGGTGACCAGAACCCGTTGCCCCTCCGCCAGCAGGGCGCAGACCAGGTTGGCGATCGTGTGCGTCTTGCCGGTGCCGGGCGGGCCCTCGACGACGACGCCGTTGTCGTGGCGAAGCCGTTCCAGCACCCGGGCCTGCTCGGGACTGGCCGGGAGCGGGAGCAGCGGGTCCGCACCGAGCTCGGCGCCGCTCGTCGCCCCCTCCGCCTCGAGCCAGGCCAGCCGGTCGGCGGCGCCGAGGGTCTCCACCAGCTGGACGAGGCCGAGCGGCGGAGGTCCGTCACCCCGCAGGACGTCGAGCATCCGCTCGTAGTAGGTCAGCAGGGCGGCTTGGTCACGGGTGCGCAGGACGAGGGCCGGGGCGAAGGTCACCCGCGGGCGTGACGCGCTGTCGGGCGGCGGCGGCGCGGGCGGCGCGAGGTCGGGTTCGAAGCCGTCCGTCGGCACGTCGAGCGCCAGCGCCAGCCAGTCCCGCAGCAACCGGATGTCGTCCGGGCCCAGTGGCGCCGACGGTCGTCCCCGCAGGCGCTCGTGCAGCGCGTTCGTCCGTTCCCGGCGGAAGCCGGCGATGCCGTCGAGCAGCGGGCCGTCGGCGAGGCGCGTCGTGGCTCCCGCCGGGACCCGCACCCTGATGTCGGAGGTGACCGGGTCGATGTCGCAGGTCAGTCGGGTGGTCAGCAGGTGCTCGCGGACGGTGGGGCCGCCCGGTGGCTGCCAGGTCAGCAGGCCGGTCGCCAGCACGAGTTCCAGCGCGTCACCCTCCTGGGCGACCCGGGCCGCGACCGCGTGCAGCGTGTTGTGCAGATTGCGCCGCTCCGCGTCAACGCGCGCGCGTGTCGCCCAGAGCTGCCATCGCGGCAACCAGGCCTGGTAGGCCGCCGCGGCGGCGGTCTGCTCGGCGGCGGTCTGCTCGGCGGCGGCGCCGTTCCACACCGGCGGCTGGTCGGGATCGGCGCCGGCCGCGTCGGGCAGCACGATCTGGCCGTCGAGGATCGCGGGCGGTGGCGGCGGTGGGGGC